>JBJTUF010000334.1:0-14691 GCA_046080565.1 Cuspidothrix sp.
GCGTTGTCCTGCGGTTCTTCTGGGGTCTTGTAAGTCTGTGAATGCTTCTATAATTGCTATTTCTGACATTTTTCTTACTCATAGATGCCTGATTATCTCTACCATTTTATCCTCTTTTTTAGAATGAAATAGCCCTGGATGGCATTGTGCATATTAATTGTCATTACTGGAAAAAAGACAAAGGCAATCAAGATATTAAATAGGGATTGTTGCCAAGGAATTGTATGTTTAATTTTATTATTTTTGAACCATTTTTCTACAGGTAGATAATTAATTATTAAACTAGCAATTAGGGCATTACATAAACCATTTACAGCTTGTTTAACAGCAATTAAAAATGTTGCTAATAAACTTACTTTTAATGCGCCTCCATAAAATAAAAACACTAAACCTATACCTAACGTCAGCCAGTAAATACCATCCAACAAAAGTAAATTCTGAGTTTTTTTGCGTAAAAATAATCCTATAAATATTACCTCACAGGTGAAAATAATCACCGCATAAGGATGTCCCCAGATTAGGTATGTATGACTGCTAATGATCACAGAAGCTATTATTCCCCAAAAAATACCATAAATAGCTAATACAATCAAAGTAGCTATACTACCAAATAAAAAATCCACACCAAAAAAGAGTGTTAGTTTAAAGTAATTACCTAAATAGCCCGCAATTATTAATAAAACAATCAATAAAATTTGTTTTGATTTGAGAGCTAGTTCTGGTTTTTTAAATAAATTAGTTAAAAGCTGCATATTAAAGTGCATATTAGTTTATTCCTATGCTATAAATTGTTTCAGGATCGAATAAAAAATTGGAGCCCTAGAGTTATAGCAGGTGACAGGTTATAGACAAGAGATGCTCCAGATGTAAGATTTCAAAAGTTTAAGAGTAGGAAGAAATAAAAAAGAAAGAACAATAAAAAACACTCCTGATTCGATAATTGGGTAACTCCTGCTATAATAATTTTTATTCAATTGCAGCAGATCCAAAACGATAACCTTTGCTATATACAGTATGAATTAATGGAGTTTTACCAGCTAGTTCTACTTTACGACGCAATAGACGAATTAAAGCTGCAATGACATTACTGCTAGGTTGTTCCTCATTTTGCCATAAATGTTGCAAAATTTGACCATGAGTCAGCAATTGTCCGGTATTTTCCATAAAGTATTGTAGCAATTGACTTTCCTTTTGAGAGAGTTCAATAATTCTTCCGTGACGATAAGCTATTTGATTTTCTATATCCAGTTCTAAATCGGCTACAAGTAACTTACCTATGGTACTTGTATAAGATTCTGTGCCAGCACGACGCAATAAGGCCCGGACTCTTGCCAATAATTCCCGTAATTCAAAAGGTTTGACTAAATAATCATCTGCACCGGCATCTAAACCTTGTACACGGTCATCTAGAGTATCTTTTGCAGTCAAAAACAGTACAGGCGTTGTTTTCCCTTGGTGACGTAATTCCTGACAAATTTCTAAACCTGTTTTTCCGGGTAACATCCAATCTAAAATAAGTAAATCATAACTGCCAGCCTGGGCTAAATTACTGCCACTGATGCCGTCATAACTGGCATCTACAGTATAACCTTCACGAGTTAGCAAGCGACACAAAGGATCAGTTAGTTCAGCTTCATCATCAACTAATAAAATTTTCATGTTATTGGTAGAAACGCAATCTAGAGATATTCTCAATATAGTGAACTACACACAAATCAAGAATAACAAGAAAAACAATGTTAACCGTTGCTATACCTAAAGGAGAGCTACTTAAACCTAGTCTCCATATATTACAATCTGTAGGATTAGATTTTACTGCGTTCTTAGAATCGGGAAATCGCCAATTGCAAATTCCTGATGTCAGTGGACAAGCCAAAGGTCTGTTAGTACGAGCGCAAGATGTACCTGTTTATGTAGAATATGGTCAGGCACAATTAGGAATTGTGGGTTACGATGTCCTCAGAGAAAAACAGCCTCAAGTTGCTCAATTAGTAGATTTAAAATTTGGCTATTGTCGGATGTCGGTAGCGGTAAAAGCGACTAGTCCCTACAAATCTCCCTTAGATTTACCAGCCCATGGTAGGGTTGCTTCTAAATATGTAAATTGTGCGCGAGAATATTTCCAAAGCTTGGATTTACCTATAGAAATTGTTCCTTTATATGGTTCGGTAGAATTAGGTCCAATTACGGGAATGTCGGAAGCAATTGTTGATATAGTTTCCACAGGTAAAACTTTAAGAGAAAATGGTTTAATTGAAATTGCCACTTTGTATGAAAGTACGGCTAGGTTAATTGTTAATCCTTTAAGTTATCGTTTGAATACAGGTAATTTACATCTATTAATTCAACAAATGCGCTCAGAACTTCTCGCGGCAGTTTAATTATTGTAGGTTGGGTAGAACGAAGTTAAACCCCACATGATCAAGATTTAGTTGGGTTTCCCAAAACCTCAACCCAACCTACAAAACTGTTGACTGTTGACTGGAAGAGAAATTTACATGATTATTTTTCCTGACTCCTTACTTTAACTTTAGGACTTTTTTACAGCACTAAGTTGATCTAAAATTGCTAAAACCTCTTGTTCAAAGGCAACTTGAGCGCGGTTAGTTTTGCCCCCAATATATAGAGTTTTACCTGTTTGTAAAACCCAAATTTGGGAATGGGAAAAATAACTCATCACCACACCCAACATTAATAAAGCAAACCCGATATAAACAATGGGAATACCTGGGTCATATTTAATTTGTAAACCTGTACTACCAATGACATCGAGGATTTGTAGATTTACCCCATTTACAGGTATACCCATACCTGCACGGACAGTATTAATTAATTTCCCCTGGGCATCATAAACTAATACCATGCCTTGTAAATCTTTCGCCAGTATGGAAACACCTTCACTTAAATCTGGTTTTGTTGGCATCCAAGTTCCCCACAGTCTGCCTTTACCTTTGGTGTCTAATTGTGCCATTGGCAATTGGAAAATGGGACTTTTATTTAATCTCACTCTGAGGCTAGAAATTCCCCAATCTGTTTGATAAAAAACTACACCATGATAACGCAGTGGCTTGTTAACATAAATCTTTTCCTGGTTAATTTCTTTGCCATCATGATCTAATACCGACATATCAGAATAAAATTGGTCAATTCCTCCTCTGGGGGTGTAATCAATCCAAAAACGATTTACCCGCACTGACCAATCTTTTAAGACATTTTGAGATGACCAAGCACCAGCATCAATAATATTTTTGACTTGAAATGTATCCCCACTAGCAACCATTTCCTGAGCCATAAAACCTGTCATTGCTCCCCAGATTCCGCCAAGTAAAATACCAACTATGCCAATATGAACAATAATGGGCCCAATTTTACCAATTATACCTTTACGGGCATAGAGAATATGATCTTGTTCTTGGAAAATTCGATATTGTTTTTGTTCCAGAATCGGCGTAATTGATGGCAAATCTACATCCTGTAATTCTGCACTCAAGGCTAACTTTTGAAAATTGCGAGGTTCTTGGTAATATTGCCACTTTTGAGCAGCTTTTAAGGCTGGCAATTGACGAGTGAAGGTACAAGCTGTTAAACTTGTGCCAAATAGAACCAACAAACTCAAAAACCACCAAGTTCTATATACGTGATCTAACCCCACTACTTGAATTACTTTCCAGGTTAGGAAACCAAATAAAGCCGGATGTTCTGGATAGTTAGATTGATAAAAAGCAGGTGATTGTCCTTGTTCAATTACAGTACCACTCACACTAAATAAGGCAATTACTAATAAGAGAATGATTGCCAAACGTAAATCAGTTAATACTGGTAAAATTTCCCGGCGGATAAATTTCCCAGGTCTTAACCACCAATTTAATTCTGTGGATGTTGTATTATCTAAAGTCATTACTTAGAAACTGCCAAAAGGAATGTGAGAAAGTAAGGAAAAAACACCAAAACCTACTAATAATGTACCGCTAAGAGGGTTTATCAAACCTGACCAACGACGCAATTCTAATAGTTTTTTAATCGTTGCTGTAAATGTCCCGGCAACAATTAATGGAATTACATATCCTGCTGTATAAGCAAGTAGCAAAACAGCACCTAAAATTAAATCTTGGGTATTAGCAACCCAAGCTAATAAACTAGCTAAAACTGGTGTGCTACAAGGAGAAGCAACTAAACCAAATGTTAAGCCAACAGAGTAGGAACGAACTCCCGCCGGTAAATCCGCGGAAATCCAATTTGTTTCATTTAAGGACGGAAATTGTATGGGTAATGCTTCTAATAAGTTGAGTCCCATGATAATAGCAATAATGCTGACTATAATTGGTAAACCAATTCCTAGTTGACCGTAGACTTTACCAACTAAACCTGCTATTATTCCCATCCCAGCAAGTGTGGTTGCTAGTCCCAAGGCAAACCAAGTTGATTGAGCGGCTGCCTGTAAGCGGGTTTTAGCCTCATAACCACCAATATAGCCAATGGTAATTGGTAGCATAGAAAGCATACACGGGCTGAGACTGGTTAGTAAGCCTGCCAGAAAAATGATCCCAATACTGATAATACTCAGATGGGTGAGTTGATGAGTAACAAGGGTGTTAGCCAGTTGTTCTAGTTCGTAAATTTTTGTTTCCAGAGTTTCTAGCATGGGTATGTATATTTAAAAAATGCTGACTCTGCTTGAATCTTAGCTTATTTTGGGTGATGAGGTCGCAATGGTAAACTGGATCACATTCCTTAGATTCCCGGATATTTATGAAATATTCATGAATTTATGATTGAGATTACTAAATAGATATTTTTTTCCTGAAGTTTATTTTAGTATCATCTCGTCATCCAATATATATAGGAGAAGGCAGGAGGCTTCAGGGCAGCACTTCGACTTCGCTCACTAACCGCACTTCGACTTCGCTCACTAACCGGAGGAAAAGCCTCGTTATATATATTTTTCAAGGATTCATAATGTCCTAATTATCCTGGATACAGCTATTTTACAAATAAAAAATACTCATTGATCAAGAATCTACGATTATGACTCGAAAAAATAACAAAGTTTTACAACAATCTGGAGTTATTCCCTATCGGATAAATGAGGGAAAAGTTGAAGTTCTCTTAATTACTACTCGTAAACGTCAAGGTTGGGTAATTCCTAAAGGTGGACTTTGTAAAGGGATGAGTCCCCATGATTCAGCAGCAAAGGAAGCCTGGGAAGAAGCAGGAGTTTTAGGCAGAGTGAAAACGGAAAAATTGGGTAATTATAAATATCGAAAACGAGGTAATATCTATCAAGTGAATTTATTTTTATTGCCTGTGGAAACTGTATTAGAAGATTGGCCAGAAGCTACTGCTAGAGAAAGAAAGTGGTTAGAAATTCAACAAGCTGCTGAATTAGTTAGGGAAACTTCACTAAAAAGAATTATGCAAACTTCATTGATTTAGGTAATGGGTAATTGGTCATTGGTCATTGAGGTAATATTTGTTTATGTTGCCTATTGCCTCTTGTCTCTTGCCTCTCAAATCATTTCCCAGGTTAAATTGTGACTTTTGAAAAAATTATGGGTGAAATGATCTACTAGATTGGTATCACTCAATTCTAAATTGTAAAAATCTACAAATTCATGGTCGAAATATGGGCCTGCGTGCCAGGTTCCTACTTCTAATTTAATAAAACAATTTCCGGGAATGACAAAGGCAGCAATTTCTGATAATGCAGGTTCATTCATATCATTATGAGGTGGACAAACTGCCATAAACCAGTCTTTACTATCCAAAGAACCTAAACATTGTGTGCATTTGAGATGACGAGTAATATGGTGAAATTTTCTGCCTTTTTCCTGTAACCGCATAATATAAAAGCGGGGTATGCCATTTTCTAGGTTTAATTGTGCATTTTCATGATCAAAATTATTGCCATCTTTGCTGGGATAAATTACTTGTCCATAGGGTTGAAAATTTTCTGGTGTAATTAGTTGTAATGGTAGTTGTTGTATTGTTGGTGATCTACTCATAGGTTTATGGAAGGGGATAGGGAATAAGGAACAGGTGAGGAGACAATAGTTTTATTCTTCATTCTGAACTCCTGATAGCGAAGGGTGAGCCATACTCCTGACTCCTGAATTTTTATATGGCATCTAATAATGCTTGTTTAAATTGTACTGCTGTTTGAAAATGAATTTCTGGTTTTTCTTGCAATGCTAAATCTATTACATGGGCTAATTTTTTCGGAATACTATTATTGCGCTGAAGAATAGGTACAGGTTTGTTTTGCAAAACTGATAACCAAGGATCACCAGTAAAATCACGAGTAAAATATCCTGTTAATAAATTATATAAACAAGCTGCTGTTGCCCAAACATCTATTGCAGGTAATTCATGCTTAAAGTCTAGTACCTGTTGTCGGGGCATAAATGCAGGTGTTCCTGTTTTTGTACCTGTTAAAGTTTGTCCACTTAGTCCAGCTAAATCAAAGGCTTTAGATAAACCATAATCTCCTATTTTTACTTCTAGTTGATCATTTGTTTGAGTAATTAAAATATTATTTGGTTTTAAATCTCGATGAACTAAACCTTTAGCGTGATTCAATTTTTCATTATCTAATTGTATAGGGCGAATTTGCAAACTATGGCCATATATTAAACCTTCTAGAACTTGAACAGCAATATATACAGCAGTTTTAACGGGTAATCGCCATCCTGATTTTTGCATTAAGTCCCAAACGTTGCCACCAGGAAAATATTCCATGATCAAAAAGAAAGCATCTTCAGCAAAGCCATAATCGAATAATTGCACGATATTATCATGTTTTAAGAGCTTAATATTTTCTGTCGCTTTTAAAAACATTTCTACTCCCTGGGTGTTAATAGTAACAGCAGGTATCATAATTTTGATAGCAACAAGTTTTTTGGTGTGAAGATGTTGGGCTAAAAATACTTCGCCAAAACCGCCTTTACCTAATGATTCGATCAATTTATATCCAGATAAAGCCTGAAGTTTGGGTTCGTTTTTTTGAGCTAATTCTAGTAGGTTTTTAATTATTATAAGACAATTAGGTTTATTTTTTTGTAGTGGAGGAATTATATCTAGTTTTTTCTCTAATTCTAGTTTTATTTCTACCTCGATTTTGAAGAGAATATCACCTAATTTAATTTCATCTCCATTTTGTAAGTTATATTCAGGAAAATTTAATTTGACGGCTTCTTTAGCACTTAGTTCTCTTTGTCTTTGTCCGATTTTTTTCCCATTAACAAAAGTACCATTTAAACTGCCCAAGTCTCGCACCCGAATATCTGGAGGGTTAATATCCAGTAAGCAGTGATAACGGGAAATTGTCATATCAACTGCATCTGCTATTTGCAAGTTGCAATCGTCGTTTCTACCAACGATACAAGTGGTACGAGATGCAAAAGTATATTGTTTTCCAGATAGTTTACCCTGGGTGATGGTGAGTATAATTTTAGATGACATTTTTGATATAGCAAAATTCAGGACTCAGGAATCAGGAGTGAACGTCTCTTGATATCTGGCTGTTTGAGGCCAGTTAGGTATCTGATGTCAGTACATACTAGGCAAGTCAATACCACTATAAATAATTTAACCTTTAATATGATCTTCGTTGCGATAATTCTCACAATCGTATTTGTTAGGGTTATACTATTTGTGGATGAGGATGTGCTTTAGTTTTCGTTATGGATAGGTTGCTGAAAGAGTTGATATGCGATCGCAGTCTTGAATATCAATTATACTTAGAGTCCAGGTGAGTAACGACTACAGCATTAACCAAAGTAGATTAAGTAATGTAAACAATATCGAAATGATTTCGTAGTAAGGTAGGACTTAGGTATTTTAAGGAAATCTAGAGGTTTGAGATTGCTTCCTTAGATCGCAATGATATTTTAAATCTAGAATGTTATTTAATAATCTTATCAGATCTTGTGTATCCCATAATGTCTTAATTATCCTGGGTACAGCTATATATTTATGAAGATGGAAATAGGAAGAAAAAATATAGCGTTGCTAAAATAGAGGATAATTTTTACATTATTATGGTGAGTATAACTCTCAAAATGGCAATTTATTCCTAAATTTAGCAACTCTGCTACTATATTTTTTCTGCCTAAATGTTAAGGAGAAAAATCTAAATTTTGCCGATGTAATGCAGACCTAAAATGATACCTGCTCCCAAAATATGCCCAAAGGAAGTAGTTGCTAATACCGCAGGTAAACCAAAACCACCGAAAAATTTAGGTGCTGGTAGTTCTGGTTCAGAATTAGGATGTTGAATGGTAAATTTGCCGATAGCGATCGCCAAAATATTCGCAATAATCATAATAATTCCTACATTAGGACTCCATTCTAGAGGAGATGTAGCAGTAGCCAGCAAGATTGAAGTTAACATCTATTTACTCCTGAGATTTTTGGATGCTTGACAATATCATCTAAATATTCGCTCGGAAAAATCTATATCATGGCTTACTTTGTACTAAATTTTAATACTTATTTTCAATTCATCATCTAAACCAATGCCTCACTCAATCCTCATTGTTAATGGGGGTTTTTTAGACTGGGACTATCGGAAAAACCTAGTACGGTAAGACGGAATTAAAAATTAAAAAAGCAGCTTACATAAACTTTTTAGTAATTTTTAGTTATTTTAGTTTTCTTGACAACGTTGAGTTTTATGGTGTTAACTTACTTAGAGTTTGGGCTGAAAAGTCTTTTTGTGACGGTAGGTGATAGTTTTAGCCTGTTGGTATAGTTAAATTTCAGATAAAAATGTCCAGTTTTGAGGTTATGTACTGACAAAACTTTGCACTGTGTGATTTTCACAAAGGCTAAAACCTTTTCCCTAGAATGTTTTGAAATTAATAGGACTGACGCATTTTAACGAAACCGAGGGGTTTGAGATTGCTTCCTTACGTCGCCATGACAGTATTTGAAGTAGGTTTTGCGTAAGTCCAGATTAATTCAGCAAGCTCTACTTAATTGCTAAAATAAGATTAATTATTTTCTGAATTGATCATGTCCTCAACGCTTGATTCCTTACCACCTGCACTGAATAAGATTGTTCAACGATTTCAACGCGCTACAGAACCTAAACGACGCTATGAACAGTTGATTTGGTATGCCCAAAAGCTACCAGAGTTTCCTGAATCTGGTAAAATTCCAGAAAATAAAGTTTCCGGTTGTGTCTCACAGGTATATGTGACTGCATCATTAGAAGATGGTAAAGTCATATTTCAGGGCGATTCTGATTCCCAATTAACTAAGGGATTATTGGCATTATTAATAGAAGGATTAAATGGTTCAACGCCTACTGAAATAGTCCAACTTACTCCTGATTTTATTCAAGAAACTGGTTTAAATGTAAGTTTGACACCTTCTCGCGCTAATGGCTTTTATAACATTTTCAAAACTATGCAAAAAAAAGCTTTGGAATGCAAGTTAGAAAATTAAACCTCATCTAAGTTGAGAACTGAGGTTTTTCCCAGGGTACAGGGATCAGGGATTAGGAAAAAGTATAAGATGTGGGAATATAGCAGTATGCAGTTGAATGAGATACAAATTAAAACTTAAAAATCATACAGGATCAGGCTTTTCCTCCTACCTCCTGCCTCCTGTCTTTTGCCTCCTGCTATAAAACCTAATTCTTTTGTGGTAACATCTAGGCTTACACTTAAATTATGATTACATAATGGAGTTTATAATCTAATGCCTAAAAAAAATCTTTCTAACCTCATACAAGAAGAAGCACAAAAATTTACACCGCTACAAGGTGAACCTGTGATTGAAGTAGCTGCTAAAACAGTAGTGGAAACAGAGAAAGTGAGTAGAGATGTTCCTGTTTCTCCTAGTATCAAGGAATTAGAGCTAGAAGCAAAAATTGAAGAATTACAACAAACAATTACTACATTAAAACAAAAAGAAGCTAATCTCAAAAACAAAGTTAAGGATTTACAAATAACAGTCACAGAAAAAGAAGGATTAGTAGAACGCTTAACTACAGAACTCCAGGAAACAAAGCAAACCGCCCTACAACTAGCAGATTCTAATTCTCAGTTGTTAGAAGAAATTAAAGTTTTTAAACAACCTCATCAACCTAGTGAACAAGCTACTCAAATTTCCAAATCAATTCAATACAAAAAATCCCATAGATCCATAGAAAGACTTCAAGAGAAACCAACTCAAGATAGTGAAGATTTTTCCAAAAATACTTGGTTATATGATTGAAGTTAGGAATTACGGAGTCAGGAGTCAGAATGTATAAAGCTGATTCCTGATAGCTGGCTTGATTTTTATAAATATTTTTGTAATATTGCTTCTTTTTGTTGTGGTATGGCTTGAATTTCTTGTTAATGATTTTCGATATCTTTTTCCATATCTGATTTACCCCGATAATCAATTTTATCGGTAGCAAAATTAACTTTAATTAGGGGTTGGTGAAAAAGTCTTTCTGTGGAAGCAGGTAAAAGGCAAGAGTTTGGCCTATTTGTCATGCCCAAATTTTTGGATTTCTCCGACCTAAAATCCACACTTTTTCACGGGTATAGCTGAGAGGATGTTTGATTAATTCTGAAACTCTAAGATATGTTGGGCAACAATTTGAGCTTGTTCTAAATGGGGAATATGACCACAATCTTTGATCCACATCAGTTTACTTTGATGAATTGCTTTAGCAAACTTGGGAGCGTCCCCAGTGCCTAAAATTTTATCACTATCGCCCCACAAAATTAAAGTTGGTTGTTCAATTTGGGCAAGTTGGTTAAATTTAAAAGCACTATAACCGCCACTTTTGGTAAAAGCAATTAAAGCTTGAGTCCAGTTAGGCATTTGTAGGTGTAATTCTCCACAACATAAAGCATCCTGAGAAATTAGTGCAGGGTTTTTATATGCAGTTCTACAAATGCGATCGCGCACCTTGGGATTGCGTAAAAATTCCGTCGCCCAATAATCTAAAGGTGGAAATATATATTTTGCTAAAGGAGAATTGCCTTTTAACCCGGCGCTATCCATTAATACCAGTTGTTTTACTGCTTCTGGATAGGTGAGAGTAAAATCTATAGCCGCAGCGCCACCCATGGAAGCACCCACCAAAATCACTGGCTGATTGATAAAAGTTTGCCAAAAAGAGTAAAGATGGGCTTTAATAGCAGCCGCACTGTAATCGATACCTAATAATCTATCTGTAAAACCAAATCCCAATAAATCTACAGCCCAAACTGAGTTATTTTCGGCTAGTAAAGGTAACAGACGACGATATTCTAATACAGAACTATCAAAACCGTGAATTAAGAGAATAGGTGTATCACCCTGACCCTGATGGACATAAGTAGTATGAATGGGTTCATGAGTTAAAGGAGTAGCGATCGCCTGACGTTGGATATTTTTAGCCAAAGCGATAGAAGTTAGTTCTGTGAGTTGCCCAACGGAGGCAGGAAGAAAATTTGGAAACATAACCCTTAGTCTACAACCTACGGTGTACACACAAGTCCTATTTAGCCGCCTAAATCACCTCCCCCCGTGACCACCAAGTTTGGGAGGAAAATGGGGGACTTTGAAATTCTTATTCTGCCAGAATTGGCACGTTAGGGGGCAATTAGCCAACTTGATTAAACTGTACACGGTCGTAGTGTACAACAGTGACTACAGAAAAGAAAATTTCCCCAAAAATTCAAATAGGGTACAAAATCCTCGTAAAATAAAAATCACTTATCCTTAATCCAGGAGATTTCAGTCATGCCAATGGCCGTTGGCGCAATTGAAACATTAGGCTTTCCCTCGGTTTTAGCATCAGCAGATGCTATGGTTAAAGCTGCTGCCGTCACCTTGGTATATTACGGTATCGCCGAAAGTGGCCGCTTGATTGTTGCTGTCAGAGGACAGGTAGCCGAAGTAAAAACAGCCGTAGCGGCTGGTATTGTGGCTGGTGAAGCAGCCTATGGTGGTCAGGTTATTACCTATTACATTATTCCCAACCCCCCGGAAAATGTAGAAACAGTTTTACCGATCCACTTCACATCGAAATCTGAGCCTTTCCGTATTTTCTAAGTAAGTGCGCTATCAAAAATTGAAGCCCAGCTTCATAAACATAATTTGTAGCAACCCATAACTTTATATTCATAAGAGGAGATTTAAAATGTCACTACAGGCTGTCGGATCATTAGAAACCAAAGGTTTTCCCGCCGTTCTCGCTGCCGCAGACGCAATGGTAAAAGCCGGTCGAGTTACCCTCGTTGGTTACATCAGGGTTGGTAGCGCCCGCTTCTCAGTAAATATTCGTGGTGACGTTTCGGAAGTTAAAGCTGCTATGGCCGCTGGGGTAGAAGCTGCGGAAAATGTTTATGGTGGTACTCTCGAATCCTGGGTAATTATTCCTCGTCCCCATGAAAACGTTGAGGCTGTACTACCTATTGCCTACACAGCAGATGTTCAACAATATCGAGAATCTGTAGAAAATCCTATCATTGGCAGTTCTAACAGAAGCTAACAGTATATAAGTTGGTAATGGGTAATTGGTGATTGGTAATGGGTAATTACTAATTGCTAATTTCTTCTCTATCACTTGTCACATACTTCTTTATCATTACGATCACTGACATTACACCTAGAAATTAACTGAGGTTCAGTGATCTCCGTCATAGTATACCTACGGTGTATTGATAGTATTATCTTAAATAACAAGTTAATTAGGAGTTCTTCCCTTCTGGAAAATCATTAAATATAGCAATATCTACCTAAATGAGATTCAAAATTGACTGAGAAACCCATACATCATAAGACTCTCAACCCTGTTCTCTATTATCTGGTATATGGCAATTCAAACTAGACCAAAACTGCGTTAAAACTACTATTTGAGTTGTATAAATTCCGAGACAAAATTGATGTATTGTCAAACAAATCAGCGCATCAAGGAGATAAGTTAAACTGGAGCGAAAAATATCGTAATATTGGCAACTTTTCTCTAGGAAATAGCGTCTTATAAAAATGATTATTTCTATGAAATCAGAATACCTATCATAGATAAATTATGACTCTCATATATTAGTAATGTTCTAAATTACTATTTGGGAAAAATAAAAATTCACAGGTAATTAACTAAATCAGTAATCGGCAAAATTCCAGCAATTACTTATGTCAATTACCAAACAATAATCAAAGTTAACGAATTAAGTCAAAATGGCGGTTGTGATGCAGACTTTACAACAGAGTTTCGAGGAGCGCAATATCGCTATGACACAAGAGAGGGTAAATTTAGCCCAATATTGGCAGCAGCGACTCACTATAGAATGTCCAGAACAAAGTCCAGCTAGTAGACAAAGTATACTTTCCTGGCTGTTAGGAGTAGATTTAGAACGATTTAATACACTGAATATCAAAGAATTAGACATTGCTAAACAAGCAATGGAATATCGTTGGCGGATTCTACAAAAGCGATATTTAGGCACAAGCAGAGAACGAGCTTATCGGCAATTAATTACTCGTTTGGGTAGTGTAGTTGCTATCAGAAATAAGATACAAACTTGGGTATCTCTCAGCCGCGATCGCCAACGTAGTGTTGTTGATGTGTTGCAGGAAGTCCTCCAGGAGTTAATGCAAAGTGATTCCTATATTCAACAACAAATGGCTCATATTGCCTCCTTAACCACAGATAAAAGATTGCGGGATACGTTGTTATTTGCCAGTATTGAAGAATATTGTTTACGTCCGGTGCGAAACCAACCTATATTAATGTACCGCTTTGTTAACTATCTGCGGCGTATTCAACGTGGTGGTTTAACACAAGTACCCACCAGCGAGTTAGTTAAACTTGTTTCCGAAGAAGTGCTGACAGAAAATAACGACAACCCAGTTAGTTTAGTAGATAATCAAGCGATCGCTCAATATCAAGAAAATCAACACCTAGAAGAACAACAAGCCACTCGTCAAATTGTCCAACAAGAATTTGAACAATATTTATTAGAAAATATTGGCCAATCAGCAGTAGACTGGTTGCGCTTATATCTGCAAGGAAAATCCCAAGAAGAAATTGCCAAACAACTACAAAAACCCATTAAAGAAGTCTATAGACTGCGGGAAAAACTTAGCTATCATGCCGTGCGTGTTTTTGCCATCAAAGGCGAACCAGAACTTGTTGATAACTGGCTCTCTATCTCTTTACAGGAACATAATCTTGGTTTAACAGAACCCAAATGGGAACAACTTCAACAACAATTAAGCCCCTTATCCCAACAAGTTCTTAACCTTCGCAAAGCTGGTAACTCCGTAGAAGCGATCGCCCAACACTTACAACTGAAAACCCATCAAGTCCTGGGTGAATGGACAAAAGTTTATCTTGCAGCCCAAACCTTGAGAACTCAAAACTAACTTGGTAGTTGATTCTAAAAATTAGCTAGGATTAGGCATCGTATCCATTAATTAACACCTGAAGATCATGATGCCCTAGATTATATAGGTCGTCTTGTGTTGACACAGTTTAGTTTTATTTTGCTAACCTACTTAAAATAACCTGAGTTGTACGAAATTTATATAATCCCTGGAGGTAAACCTCTCCCCGCAACGAGGCTACGGTGTACACACATCCTTACCCAGAGAGAGTTTCCAGCCCTGAAAGAAGGATTCAAACCTCTGTAGCCCACAAACTAAAGTAGAAATTCCGGGAGGTTTTTGAGAGCGATAGCCAGACCAACCACCAAGTCGAGC
>JBJTUF010000335.1:0-58666 GCA_046080565.1 Cuspidothrix sp.
TTGTTAAAAAAACAGTATCACGTCCACCTAAAGAACCATCAGTTACTGTTTAATATTCAAGATTATTCATATTTTTGCTAAGTCTCTGATTAACTCAGCCCTGCTGGGTCATTTTGCATGGCTTAGTCTAAACTCCAGTTATTAGTGTTCCCAGTTTGTCAAGAGGTTTTGTCAACAAATTTATTTTTTCTAGGTTTTATAGCAGGAGAGAAAGCCTTGTTATATCTAGATTTCAAGGATTAATAATGTTGAAAAAATTGAGATATGTTACAAGATGTAAAATTTTTCAAAATCTTTTCCCTCTTGCCCCTTACCTCAACAATAAATTTCAACGCCTACCTACTTATCTGGATCTTAAATACTGAATTATGCCTTGGGCGATCGCTTCAGCCATTTGATTCTGATAGGTTGAATTTGTCAGGTTAGCAACATCTTCTCTCCCAGTTACGAAACCTGTTTCTACTAAAATTGAGGGCATAGACGTTTTGCGAAGAACGTAAAACCTGGCTTTTCGCACTTTTCTGTCACGGACATTGAGAGTTTGCAGTATTCTATTATGGACAATTCGCGCTAGTGTTAAACCACTGTTATAGTGATAGGTTTCTAAGCCACTAACTTCAGGTCGGCTTGCACCTGCGGAATTAGCATGCATACTGACAAATACATCCGCATTAGCCCGTTCTGCCATAGCTACCCGCCCTGGTAAGCTAACAAAGTAGTCAGAGTCTCTAGTCATAATTACTTGAATACCATTGCGTTCCAAAATTTCTGCAATTCTTTGGCTAATGGGGAGAATAACATCCTTTTCTCTGACTCCACCGATACCAATTGCCCCTGGATCTTTGCCACCATGTCCAGGATCAATCATGACTACTAATTTGCCTTTGGGAACTGAACGCCTTGGTCTAATTTCTGGTTGTCGGGGATTAAGATCAGGTAATTGTTGTTTGGGTGGAAATATGGGCGGTAAACTTATGGGCGGCATCATTTGGCGAGATCGTTGCAGTGGCAGAGATAATAGCTGATCTCTGTCTTGGTTAAGTCGGCCTATGGTAACACCTGATGCTGGCTGAACTAGGATGACTACAGTATTGGGTGGTTGAGGTTGTAGACGCAGTCTGAGAATGGGACTATTGGTATCAAAAACTGGTCCCTTGACTTGATTAGCTAATTTAGCGTTGGGGATGGTGATGCGAAAAAAGCCAGAGTTGCGATCCCAACTGCTGCTGACATCGGAGATTGATCGATCTGCACGAATTAGTAGTTCTGTGCCATTATCAACAATGTCTACGGATTGAATGGTAGCGGGAGAGCTATTATTGATTCTAGTTGGCGGTAAATTTTCATTTTCTGATGAATTAAAACTACGCCCTACGGGAAGTACCACTAAACCATTTTGACTAGGTGTAACTCGCCAATCTGGGGCATCTTCATTTACTTTGAATATGAAACGAACAGATGCAGGTCTTGTTCGTATTTGGGTAAAATCAATGCGTTGGACACCATATCTATTAACTAATAAATTGCGCTTATTTAATTTGGTTGCCAAGTTAGCATCTAGAATATCTAAGAAGATAAATTTTTTATCACGGCTTCTAATAATTCTAGTTTGAGGTGTTGCACCATTAGTACGGATAAAAAAACCATCCCCAGTAATTTGTAAATTTTCGACTTGTGTTGCTTCTCTGGCGTTGCTGGCTATAGGAGAAAATTCTGGTTTGGTTGTAGAATCTGTAGTATCTATCTTAGCTAAATTGTAATTATTATCTGGATTATTGTTAATATCAGATGAGTTTAAATTATTCTCTAGATTCGGTAATTGTACAATCCAACGATTAGCTTTTCTAGGTACAAATTTAATTTGTTGGGTATCTATATTATAGCCAGGATTAAATTCTATTACTATACGTGTTGTTTCTTCATTAAATTGGCCTAAACGAATTTCTTTAATTCCTCCTCCTATTTGTTGATTTATTTGGGATCTTCCCAATTTTACACCCCCTAAATCAATTACTAATCGGGTAGGATTAAAAACGAGTTGGGCTTTTGGTTGTACACTGCTATTTGTATTAATTTCTAATGTGTTTTGATTCCGATCAAATCGCCAAGATTCTAATTTAGAAGCTAATGCTGGTGATGATAGCATGAGGACAGTACCAACAGTAGCGGGTAATAACCAGTATGATTTCATAATTTTTCTCCTGATATAATTTTGGCAAATAAGTTACTGTTTTTAAAGATTTTAGAGTTGGCAATAGGCGAGATTTTAATTTTTATTGTCAGTTACATTGATTAATTATAAGAGATGGAATTATTATATAGATGTATATAGGAAAATACTCACCTCTGTGAATTAATGGTAAGAATTCAGGAGTCATTGAGTCAGGAGTTGAGGAGGTAAAAGTAAAGATAAATAGGGGTTGCATCAAGAATTATTGTCGAGAATTTTCTTTTTCCTATTACCAATTATCAGACTCAACAGATATGATTGGTATTGAACTGGACATGATATTATAGCAGATGGCAGGAGGAAAAGCCTTGTTATATATATGTTTAAAGGATTCATAATGTCCTAATTATCCTGGCTACAGCTATATCTGAATTTTTGCAATTAATAAGAAAAATTGGTAGTACATTACCTCCAATAACTTAATATCAAAGTAGCGACTGTATAAAAACTGTGTTCAAAAAATATAAGAATCGAAATCATTATTAAGTTGACTACTAGAGATAAGAAAGGTAGGAAAGATGTGGAAATTGCATAGGAATCATCTATGAATGAGATTGTGTTTTCTACTCTGTTACTGTTGGGTGAGTTTACAATTTAAATATCTAAGGGTTGCTGAATAAATGTGAAACCTAGAGAAATCAAAAGTTTGAGGCTTTAGAAAAGAAAGTAGATGCAAGGTTTTTGAGGAAGATACTCCTAAAAGCGTGCATTTTGGGTCTCATAAAAGGAAAAAATTGGTTCTTAAACATAGGCCAAACTATTGTCTCTTGCCTTTTGCCTGCCTCTATGGAAGGAATTTTTGGTGCAACCCCTATCTAAGAGATAATCACAGGAGACGGAGATTAGAAATGATAGGTTTCCTCTAATCTCCTGAATTATCAAATTTGGCTGTATGTTGTGTTTATTCTACCGGGAATTTAGATTGATTTGCCGATTATTAATCATCTTGTGTGGTAACGAGAGACTGTGGTGCTTTTGCTGCTAATGATTCTCCAAGGTTATTGTCTAAATTTGGGGTGGTATCTGAGTCGGGAAATACCAATCTTAACAGGGGAGGAGCAATAAATGTGGTGAGAATAACCATCATAATAATTGCTGCTCCTAATGGTTTAGAAAGAACGCCACTAGCAGCGCCGACACCAGCAAATATTAAGCCTACTTCACCTCTGGGAATCATTCCTACACCAATAGCCAAACGGTTGATTCCTGGTTGACCAAATACTGTCAAGCCTGTCACTACTTTACCGATGATGGCGACTATAATCAGGAAAATTGCCATGATTAAGCCTTCTTGATTGGTAGGAATGGCTGGATTTAAGACTCCTAAATCAGTTTTTGCACCAACAGTAACAAAGAAAATTGGAACTAGCATATCAGCGATAGGGATCACTTGCTTTTGTAGTTCTTTCCGTTTATCGGTTTCTTCGAGAACTAAACCTGCGGCAAAAGCGCCAAGAATGGCTTCTAAATGGATGACGGAGGCTAAATAAGCCATCATAAAGGCGAAAATAAAGGCTGGGATGACTAATTCGCCTCTGGTTTTAAGTTTATCTGCGATCGCTACAAATGATTTATTAAATACATTACCTAAAACAATCGCGCCAATGAGAAAAGCGCTGGCACTAATGATGAGATAAATAACGTTACCGACATCTACTACACCATCTTTAGCTAAACTGCCAACTACAGCTAGAACAATAATGCCCAGAATGTCATCAATGACGGCTGCACCAAGAATAATTTGCCCTTCTTTGGAATTTAATCTACCTATTTCGGACAGAACTTTGGAGGTGATACCAATACTGGTGGCTGTTAAAGCTGCACCAGCAAAAATTGCAGGTATGGCACTGATACCAAAGATGGTCATTAACCCTACTGTACCGGCGGCAAAGGGAACTATGACTCCCACAGTGGCAACTACGAAGGCTTGAATACCTACGGCCATCAGTTCTTTGAGGTTGGACTCTAAGCCAATTTCAAAGAGGAGGATGATCACACCCAATTCCGATAAGATGGAAATTACCTCTGACTGGGCTGCAAATACTTGGGGAGTGGCTTCTGGAGTTAAACCAGCAGTAGTTTGCAGAAAGTACATGATTAAAGAATTGCTAGTGTCTGTACCACCTTCAGGAAATACTAGCAAATGCAGCACGGACACTCCAACGAGGACTCCTCCTAACAGTTCGCCCAATACAGGGGGCAAACCGACTTTATTGCATAATTCGCCACCTAGTTTGCTGGCAAAGTAAATGACCACTAAACTCAGCAAGACAGCAGCTAGAACCATGGAACTGTCTACTGTTTCTGTGGCAGTGGACAATAAAGGAATACTCAAGTTGATTACACTGGTAAACGGCATTGGTTATTATAAAGATTCTTTTCTTTCTTTATTTGTACCCTTTTCTGGTGTCGTTTACTCTTCAATATTAGAAATGATTTTTATTACAACTTACCCACTGTACAAATTAACCATCATGTGAGTGAAGGATATTTGGTTATTTCAGGCTTTTGGGGATGAGGTTTAGACAACTAGCGGCTCAAAAATTTAGGACTTAGCTTATTCTGTGGTACTCATAGTTTAATTTTGAGTTAATTTGCTGATTGGCTGAGAATTACCCAGCCAGATTTTTTAGAATTATTAGAAGTTGGTAAAATTAGTAATTGCTTCCTGTATTTTATTCACAACTTCATCTACAGATATCGCTCCTAATTCCCCAGATGCACGGGTACGAATACTTAAAGAATTGGTTTCTACTTCTTTTGCACCTACTACGGCCATTACTGGTATTTTATCTTTTTCGGCGTTGCGAATCAATTTACCGAGGCGATCGCCACTTAAATCAACTTCTGCACGGATTCCTAAAGCTACCATTTTCGCAGCCACTTCTTTAGTAAAGTCTAATTGCAAATCACCCACAGGTAATAATCTGATTTGCACCGGTGCTAACCACAAGGGAAAATCACCCGCATACTCTTCAATCAAAATCCCTATTAATCTTTCTAAAGATCCAAAAGGTGCGCGGTGAATCATTACCGGACGTTTACGCGCCCCATCTTCAGCTACATATTCTAAATCAAAGCGTTCAGGCAAATTATAATCTACCTGTACTGTTCCTAATTGCCATTCTCTATCTAACGCATCACTGAAGATAAAATCCAGTTTTGGCCCATAAAAAGCCGCTTCCCCAATACCTTCAAAATGATCCATTCCCAATTGTTGCACAGCGCGACGAATCGCACCTTCCGCTTTATCCCAAACTTCATCCCCACCAATATATTTATCACTGGCTGGATCACGGAAACTCAATCTCGCTTTAAAGTTCTTCAGTTGCAGACTTCTAAATACAGTCAAAATCAAATCTACAACATTGAGAAATTCCTGATCTAATTGTTCAGGAGTGACAAATAAATGAGAATCATCAACAGTAAAACCACGTACCCTCGTTAAACCTCCTAATTCTCCAGATTTTTCATAGCGGTAAACTGTGCCAAATTCCGCTAACCGCATCGGTAATTCCCGATAGGAACGTAATTCACTCTTGTATATTTGAATATGAAACGGGCAGTTCATCGGCTTGAGGACAAAACCCTGTTCAATGGCTTTTGCTTCCTCATCTTCAGCCATTAACGGAAACATATCTTCCTTGTATTTCTGCCAATGTCCTGATGTTTTAAATAAATCAACTCTCGCAATGTGAGGAGTAGCAACAGGTAAATAACCCCGTTTTAACTGTTCTTTTTTGAGGAAGTCTTCTAAAATGCTTCTTAATAAAGTACCTTTAGGAGTCCAAAGGGGTAAACCAGGCCCCACAGAGTCGGAGAAAACAAATAAACCTAAATCTTTACCCAATTTACGATGGTCACGCCTTAATGCTTCTTCTTTGCGGCGTTTATGTTCTGCTAGTTGTTCGGGACTTTCCCAGGCAGTCGCATATATGCGCTGTAATTGAGCTTTGGTTTCATCACCCCGCCAATAAGCACCAGCAACACTTTCCAATTCTATAGCTTTGGGGTTGATTTCCTTGGTATTTTCTAAGTGGGGACCAGCGCACAAATCCCACCATTCATCACCTAAATGATAAATCGTGATGGGTTCTTGTTTAATATCTGCAAGAATTTCTAATTTATAAGGTTCTTGGATTGCTTCAATTCTCTTTTGTGCTTCCTCGCGGCTGACTTCTTCCCGAATAACTGGCAATTTGCGGTTAATAATTTTCACCATCTCTTTTTGGATGGCTTTTAAATCCTTATCACTAAAGGGTTCGGGACTATCGAAGTCATAATAAAAACCATTTTCAATCCACGGACCAATGGTAACTTGCGCCTTGGGAAACAGCTTTTGTACGGCCATGGCCATGACGTGAGAAGCAGTATGGCGAATTTTTTTTAATGTTTCTGACTCGCTGGTACGAGGTAAATAGATTTTTTCTGGTGCTTGAGTTTCTTGATTTGGCGACATCGGCTGTTATTTAGGCGAAGTGTTAAAAATAAAGTTGACAAAAAATATCTTTACAGATAGTAAGCCACTAACTATGGATTATCCTAATTTATCCCAATCACAGACTTGTGGCAAAACTAAATGGGGAAATCGGGAAAACATCTGTCACTTGTCACCTGTAACCTCTGACCTCTGACCTAACTTAATCCCACCAATAGGAAATAACTACACCATCTCGCTGTTTCCAAAAAGACTCTCCTTCCAAACCACCTTGTAACCTCATTTGTAACCTGCGCTGAAGTCGGAAACCATACTCTTCATTATTACCATCTGTAATATCTACTGAGTCTGCACGCCACTTTTTACCCAAATCTAAAAGCTGAGAAACTATAGTATCTTGGTTTTCTGTTAATATGTAAAGAGTATCCGCAGGATAAGCAATAAAGTGAATTATACTTGATTCTGGCATGGGGCGATAATTTGCCATTGCCAATAAAGTATCTACCAAACCACCAAAACTTAAACCATGTTCATCGGGGGCAAAAATCGGTTTTGTAAATAGAAAACTTGCCCAGAGATGGGTATTTTGAATAAGATCATGAATAACTTCTTGCCCATTAAATTCATTAAAGTTACGTTGCCATAATAATGCTGCAAAAAGTTCCTGGGGACTGTATTCTTGAGCTAGAGTTTGAATTTTGGTGAGGTCTAACATTACTATATTTGATCAGCAGATTCTTGATATTGTTTTATTTTCTCATATAAACTATCAACTGTTTCTTCAGAAGATAGCTTTTCTTTAAGTTGTAAATAATCACCTTCACCTAGTTTACAAGTAGCCAGAGATTTCATTACTTTTGCTGGTTCTAAATGGGTAAGTAAAACCTGCATAACTTCTTGTAAATTTTGTTGTTCTTTAATAACTTTAATTATCATATTCTATTTCCAAAATCAAATCTGTGGGGTTAATTACTGGTATCTAAATAAACCCTGATTATATATTTTTACATCTTTCTCTAGTTTACAGGAATAATAACCTCATCACCGAAAATCTGATGATTCTTGATCTGCTATGGCAAAAATGCGATACCTTTGGTGAACCTTAATATCACATTTTCTACAACTACAGAAAAGCGATATATTAATCTTAACATTTTCTCAAAAATGTAGGGGTTTAGCATTGCTAAACCCCTACAATGTATGCAGCACAAAGAAAAGATTAAATCTAAAAAGGTATGTCTAATAATAATCGTTGTTCTTGAATATTTTGCCCTGTATTTTCATCATCATTATCCCAATTGAGAGGATTATTAATAATATAGTTTCTAATTTCTTCTAAAGATTTTTCATTACGATTAATATGTTCATAAAAGTTTCTTTGCCATAGGGAAGATACTCCTTGTTGATGACAAATAATATTAATTTTCTTAGTAACAATACTTTTATAAGACCTGATGACGGTGGGAATTGAACCGGGAATTATTTTAGCATAATTTGTAGTTTTATCTTCTTTAGAAATTTTTTGAATTATCCATAATATGCCATGAATATGATTTGGCATTATCACAAATATATCTAATTTGATATGGGAAAAATGTTGGGGTATTTTTTGCCAATATTTAGCAGCAATTGTTCCTAGTAAATTTAATTTCATTTCCCCTTGTTTGATATCACCAAATATACATTGTTTATTTTTGGTACAAATGGTAATGAAATACGCGCCTTCTTGGGTGTAATCGTAGTTTTTTAATCGTATAGAACGGCGATGGTGTATTTCTGGATTATAGGACATTTTGATGAAGAGGGATTGTTTTGATGAATTTTTATATGATCATACATTATGGGTGTGAAATGTGATGGGGTATTAATTGCTGGGAATCATCGGTGGGTAGGGGTTTAGCAGTGCTAAACCCCTACAATTATGGACGGTAGATGAGCGATTTCTATGTTCGCTTCGCTAACGCATTTACACCCGAATTAGATAATAGTTATCTGCATCACTTGTTCCAGATTTATTATTAGCGACAAAATGCTTCTTGATAGCAAGATTACCATTCAGATTCCAATTTTGATCCCATACATAGAAACCATCTACTCCATTCTCACTTCCATAACCAGCAAAAATGGCGGTATGTTGACGTAAATAGGGATCATTATAACTACCATTTGGTCCCAAGAAAGTGGCAATGGCTGTACCTACAGCAATTTTACCATTGGACATAACATTTTCTCCAGCCTTCCAATTATTGGTGTTCCAATAAGAGCTAGATCCGTTAATTCCTGTTGCATAAGCAACAAAATCCCAGCATTGATAGTTATAATTGCCATCTACATCTTTCTTTTGACCGATCAAAGACAAATCTCCATTAATTAATTTGGTCAAGTTGGTAGAAGTAGTCATTAAACCAGAGGGTGGCTGTACAGTTGTTACTGGATTATTTATTGGCACACTTGATCCGTTTCCTTGAATCTGCCAATCTAAACCAGGGGATTGTAAATTAACTCCACTAATTACTTGAGTCCCATTCATTAACCAAGTCTGAACTTGACCACCTTGATTCCTCCAGAGAATATCTGTTTTTCCATCTTGATTAAAGTCTCCTGTACCTTGAATCTGCCAATCTAAACCAGGGGATTGTAAATTAACTCCACTAATTACTTGAGTTCCATTCATTAACCAAGTCTGAACTTGACCACCTTGATTTCTCCAAAGAATATCCGTTTTTCCATCGCCGTTAAAGTCAGTTTTTACAGTTAATGTCTGAGATACATTTTTCTCAATCCCAACACTTACCCCATCATCAACAAAAACACCATGATCATCCTCACCGTTCAATAATACCAATTCCCCATCACTAATACTTTGCCCCCTTACCAACCGCGAGAAAATATCCCCTTCATCACCCGCAGCATCTACCACATTAATCTGATCATCTATATAATGCCCAAACTCCTCTAACAACACCCCAGTTACAGCACCAACATTATTATAATTAGCCGCTACAAATTCCTGAGATAAATAAATAGTATTTGTTTCCTTAGCATACGCACCATTAAAACTTTGACTAGACACTAACTTAACAACTGGTGCATTAGTAAAATCATTTGTACCTAAATTTTGTAATATTTGACTAGCCAAATCTTTTTGATAATCTTCACCAAAAGCAATATTAAAAATTCCATTAACTATAGGATTGCTATTTAGTCCAGTCAGAATATCCTTAGCTGCATCAATTGACTGAGTAATAGTATCAAAAAACTGTTGTGAATAGGGCAGTAATTGAGATGAACCACCAGGATTTACAGCATAGATAGGATCTTCAACATTGCCCAAACCGTTATCGTTGTAGGGGGGTAGAAATTAGCCCTGTCTGTTGAGAGTTGAAAGATACCTCAAACATAGATGACCTCTCACGTAAAGATTAGTAGTTTTGTTACATACCATTCTATGTGAGTAGTTATCAAAATTTAATGTGTCTATTTTAAAGAGTTGATGAATTTTATGGATTAATTACTTCGTATTTATACTGATATTTACAAAAAAGCTATCTTATCTCTGCCTTTTAACACTTGATAGCATTAATTTAAAAGTAACTATATAGGTCAAAATTCTTATTGATTAGACACTACAGATATTTATCAGTAGTTTACTGGAATTTATATGAATTTTTGATGAAGTAGATTTTGATTTTTGTCAAAATTCGACAGTTATCGAGCAAAATCAAGATAATAGCCACCGATTAAAAGATGAACAGAATTGATACTCCTGAACTCCTGTCTTCTCAACTCCTCCTTTAGGCAGATCCTCTTCTACACGACAGGGATCAAGACAAATCTTATTTTTCTACTATATAATCATATTTTGTATATCAGAGTACAGATTTTATTCTCTAGATCGGATATAGGAGAAAATTAGAGGATTGTTAAGAATCGTAAATAACGTTAATATAAAAAAAGAATTAGGAAATATGCTTCTCATATATGGACAACTCAAATCTATCAAATGCCCAGGTGCTAAAAGTCGTCCTAGAACCGTTGTTAGAGGATTTTCAATATTGGTTTGATCGCTACGAGCAAATCCTGGAAAATGAGAAAATTCAATTTATGAGTGAAGATGAGCAATTTGACTTAACACAGCGAGTCAAAACAGCACGAAACCAACTCACAACAGCCAAGATGTTATTTGCAGCAACTGATCAACAAGTTGGAATTGATATGCCCACTGTCACTGCTTGGCATCAATTAGTTACAGAATGTTGGAGTGTAGGAATGCGTCTCGGTCTATCCAAGGAATCCTCATCTCTGTAAAAAGCGATGAAAATCGGGAAGATTATCAAAACATGAGACTATTCTTAACATTCTTTTCATAAAAAAATAATGTCTTCCATGTTACCTTAATCTGAATATAAGGATTGCATCATATAACATACGCGCACAAGTAAAGAATTTTACATTCGCTATTTACCGTAGATAATCACCATTAATTATTTACGGAGTTTTAAATTCTACGACATAACATTTTAACTACGGCTATTCTGGAGGAAAATTCCATGCTACACCTACTCTACATTTTAGCGTTCACTATTTTGGCATTGATAGCTGTTGGTAATTTAATTCGTAATCTGATCATGTTCAGTTTTGACAGAGAACGAAGCTATCCAAACTATCCTTCATCACAAGGTGGCTTTGGTTATTATGGCAATAGGAAGCAATATGCACCCCATCCTGAGTTGTTAGACAGTGCAGGTAATGTGATTAAAGAACCTCTGTTGGTAATGCGTTCTATTAATGTTGAAGATGCAAGAGAACAGTTAGATGCTCTTTATGAATCTTCTCCTGGTCAGAAAAGCGATCGCACCGAAGGTATTTAATTAGTAATTAGATATTGACTACAGCATATTTCAGATCAGTGAGGTACAAACTGAAATCATGAAACCCTTGTGGAACAGGCATCCTGCCTGTTAAATTTGTACCTCATAACATCGGGAAGTGCTGTATTATTGAGTAATATCATAGAGGTAAGGCATAATGCTAAACCTCTATTTTTCATTATTTTGATCTAAAGGAATAGGGATGGTGTATTAGCGACAGCCTAACGCATCCTAGAGATGTGATTCATCGGCTAGTCTTACAAAACTCATCCTAAATTCTATTTAGATTTTTATGAGGTTTTGCGATCGCTTTGTTATCTCCTGATACCAATTCTGTATGAATATGCACAAAACAACATCCCCTGTAGTCCTCCCTTGCAAGGGAACAACGCCGAGGAGTAATGAATATATGCAGCTTCACATAAACTTGCTATAAGCTGTTGTGTATTTAAAATGGAAAACAGCAATTCAAAAGTCAGGAAACTTTCAGGATCATTTTCCTTAATATCAGAATAGATAATCTAGCTGCACAGGAGTTTAACAGCATATACCTCTATAAAAAAGTAAATATACTCATTAATTTGTTCAATTTGAGCATTTTTCCTATTCATAACTTGATAGAAATATTTGTAATTTCCACAAGATTACTACAGGAGCTTAAATTTCCATAATTTCCACAACTAGAATATTCCACTTTGGAATGTGTCTTAAAATAGTCATCAAATAACAGATGAAGTAAGACAATAGGGAATAGGGAAACGAAAAAATTAAACCCCATTAGGCAGAAAAAAGCGGCAACAAGAATATTAACTCACACTCAATTCAATATTCATCCTTGTGAACTACTCCGCCGTAAGACGGACACAACTTCGCAATTTATGGGCAATAGCCTCCAAATTTCCATAGTTCTATGGGACTTACATTCCCCCAAAGGTAGGAATTTTGATCGCCAAGACCCAAATTTTTTCCTTGCCAGATATCCTATTACCTTGGTTTTCGATTATGGCATTGATGGCGATAGATACTCAACATCTTACCATAAAATCCTGGGAATTAGTCATAGGATTTTGGATTTACGATTTTTCCGCGTCTTGCAACTATGATCTTTGCAGGATTTTTGTTAATTCTTATACCATTACACTGAGAAGAAATACTACCTCAAGAAAATAAGTTCAAAAACATGGGCAAATTGTCAAATACTTGTTATCTTTCTTAATATCAAGAAACAAATATCAGGCAACATCTAGCCCAAGAATGATTTCTGGGAACTTTTATGTGATACACCTTAACGGCAAATTCAGGTAGTACAGCATCCAAATCAGAAAGGAAACCTTCTTTTCATCTCACCTTGACTTCTAACTCTTGAATTTGTGTTGTCAATATCGGTTTTACACCTTGCTTATTTTGGAGTTCATTATGAATCAACCAATTAACCTGTCTTTGGAACAGCAATTTAGCATTCGCTCTTTTGCCACTCAAGTCCAGCAAATGAGCCATGAACAAGCTCAAGACTTTTTAGTGAAACTGTATGAGCAAATGGTAGTACGTGAGGCAACTTATCAAGAACTGCTCAAACAGCAGTGGGGTCTAGATGCAGGTTCCACTATGGCATAGAGTTAATATTCTTGTGTTACAGTGGGCGACCTCCTTCTCTTGCTCGTTTCCAGCGCAGGAAAAAAGCTGGGGATGCTGGGGCGTCAACTTCGATCAAAATCCTCAATCAAAATCCTATTTCAGATTTTATAGCTGTAGCCAGAATAATTAGGACATGATTGATCATTGCAACTAAATCATAGGAAAGGTTTTACTATTGCCTTTTGCCTGTTGCGTTCTGCTATAAATCCATCAACCAGAAAGATCAAAAGGTGAATCAGTATCAATTGTTTCTAACTTAGATAATATTTTGGGCTTAATTTTTTCATATTCTTTTTTTAATAAACTTTTACTAGTGTGGACATCCGTTGATAGGGCGGATAAATTGCTAGATAAGATCCATTCTTGTAGGCGTTCACGTTGAGCCGGGGCAATACTCGAAGGTAGTATATGTGTACAGGGATTAGGACTTTCTTTGGTAAAGAATAAGATCCGATATTGCCCAGTTTGTTGTAAAAGGCGAGTAATTTCTTGACCAAAACTGGTTTTCAAATCCAAATAATAGGGCAACCATTTAGCCCCTTGTTGACGAGTATAAATAACGGTAATCCATAATATGACTGGATGTGGAGAAGAAATAAAGAGAAATTGATTGTATCTTGTACAAACTAACCGTTTTTCGATTTCTACTTTAGGTAGCATTACCCATAATGCTGGTAACAGGTTTTTATCCTGATAAATGGGCTGAATAAACACAATATCCGCAATTGGTTTATTGTGTGGCCAGGTTACAAGCTGTGCTACATCATTATTAGGTGAATAGGTTCGTAGTTCTACTTGTGTATTGTTATGGGAGAATGGAGTTGTCCAAAGATCGGGTTTAATTTTCGGTTCTGAGATGGGAACTAGAGGGAAATTAGTATTGATAGTTTCGTCAGAGTCCTGAAATGTAGGACTAATAATCGTGGTAGCATCAGAAACCACACTGCGCTTATCATCATTTTGTTCTAGGGCTGCGAGGATATGAATGATATCATTAATACTCTGAGGACGATCACTAGCTTTTTTAGCTAAACAACTCATAACTACATCTTCCAACTGTTTGGGAATGGATAAGTTAGGAGCAACTTCTGTAAATGTATGGGGTTTTTCAAAGGTATGTGCTTTATACCATGCGCCAAAAGTGTTAGTTGATGCAACTAAAGGCATTTTGCCAGTGATCATTTCAAACATCATGATGCCAAAGCTGTAGATATCGGAGCGATTATCTAATTCCTTACCTTCGATTTGTTCAGGGGAAGAATAAGCTAAAGTGCCTAAATAGAATTTTGTATGATCGCCATCAGACATGAGTAACTTAGCAATACCGAAGTCTAGAACTTTGACTAGTTCTCCAAAACTAGCGTCTTGAATCACCATTATATTCCCAGGTTTGATATCACGATGGATGATGGGACATATTACTCCATCTACAGGAATACCATTATGAGCGCATTGTAAGCCTAGACCAATTTGCCTGGCCATGCTGAGAAATCTTGGTAGTTTTAAGGGTTGTCTGCGAATGATGTTACTTAAGCTTTGTCCTTGTAGATATTCCATGACGTAGTATGCTTCATTTATACCATAGTCCATGACTCGGACAATATGGATACTTTTTTGACCTAATAGGGCGCAAGTTTTTGCTTCTCGCTCAAATCGGTCTTGCAAGCGCATTTTTTCATTTTGGATAGACAAAGCTAAAAACTTGACAGCAACAGGGACTCCTCCCAGCAAAGTATCCTTAGCACGATAAACTCGTCCCATTGCTCCAGAACCAATAAGCTCTTGTAGTTGGTAACGTTTTCCGAGTAAGCGACCAATGTTGGGGTCCGACATAGAAAATTTCGACTCCAATGTTTAATAATTCTGGGGTTGATTTTGTAGATGTTGTTGATCAAGAGAGAATTTAGTCACCATAAACTCCAGATAATACAAGAGTTTTTGGCAATTTATCTCGTTGTTTGAGTAGATTTACGCAATTAGTTTAGTTCTACCCATATATTTACGTAAAATTTGTAAATTGACATTTAGTGTGTTTGTACTATATCATCTACTCATGACATCATGAGTGAACAGTAGCAACACGATTTTGGATTTTGGATTGTGAAAGTCCTGATATATTATTTTTTCACATTTCCTGCTGTCCCATTCATTTTTCCAATTGGTATAACGTTCACTAACTATCAAAACAGCTTGTGTCGTATCCTTTTTTTATTTTTGATTTAGCCCGGCGTTACTAAACAGCTATGTTTTAAGTAAAATTAATTATCAAAATGGGAAATGGCAAATTGGAGTGTAAGTATATGGGGGAGTGGTCAACGCAGAGCCTCAACTAGATTAAATAGATTAGAAAAAATTGTCTACTGGTACAATGACAATAGTTAGTCTATTTATGACTAAGTGTAATTAATGTGTTTGTCGTTCTAGATTAGCTTCCATTGTGCTGTCTAAGGAATGACCCGAAAGAATACCACTGGTTAGGTAATATTGATCATCATTGAGCCGATGTAGGGTTTCAAAACCACTACGCCTTTGACGATACCGAAGGTCAGTGGAGCTATCTCCCAGTATCCAATACCTTTGGACAATGGTTTCTGGACAAATCCAACCTTCGCCTTCAATTTGTCCTAAAGAATTATGTTGTAGCAAAAAAGTATATTGTCTGTCTCCGTTGTGTAGTCGTCCTTTGTACTGAAAAGAGATTTCTGGGCGATCGCTATTAGGAAAGATTAATTTTGTGGCCATGGAGAACCAATTGTCTCGATTCCACACCACTAAGGTCAAACCTTTTAAGGGAATTGGTGGACTATTACGTTCTAACCAGCTACCTTGCATAACCCAACGTCCTGGTTCTAATAAAAAAGTATGACTCACTTGCTCAATTCCTTGTGTTGTACCAGTACAGTCAAATTTTACTAAACACGAAATCACCATACTTTTTGAGAAAAACAAGGAAAATTTTGGCTAAGTTAGTCATAATTACCATGAATTTCGCCTAAAAGTACCTCTTGAGATGCTCCTGTGACGGCGGGTAAGTTACCAGGAATACATAGGTTGCGCCAGTATGCTAAAACTGCAAAAGCGATCGCTTCTTTAAATGATGCACTTAAACCAAATTCATCTGTAGTTGAAACTGGAACTTTCCCTAGCAATAACTGTAGCCGATATTTTAAGTAAATATTATGACTACCCCCACCACATAATACTACTTTCTGCGGCCTTCTGGGCAGAAAAGTGTCATAACTATGAACGATGGAAACTGTTGTTAGTTCCGTCAGAGTCGCTAAAAAATCGGCTGGATGGAGTTGATAGGTTTGGGCATCTTCTAAGCATTGATGTAAATAATTAACACCAAATAACTCCCGACCTGTAGATTTAGGTGGTGGTAAGTGAAAATACTCTTGTTTGAGCCATTGTTGTACTAAGGGCTGACAGGGTGTGCCACTAGCAGCCCAAGCTCCGTTTTCATCATAGGTTTTAGTCCCGTTAGTAAAATACTTGACAGCTAAATCCAAGAGACTATTACCGGGGCCTGTATCCCAACCCCGAATTTTAGACAACCAATCATGACCACGGGCGGGAAGATAAGTTACATTACCAATACCACCGATATTTTGAATACAACGGTCTTCTTGTAGATCACTGAGTAAATAGGCATCTACTCTGGGAACAAGGGGCGCACCATGACCATGAGCAGCAATATCATTGATGCGGAAATTACTGACAGTAGTAATACCTGTTAAATGGGCAATTAACGCGCCTCGACCTAATTGACAACTATAACCTAGTTTTCCTAGTGATTGGAGTGGAAGATGATACACGGTTTGACCGTGAGAACCGATCAGACTGGCTGGGGGATGGCCAACTTGAATATTTTGAGCAGCTTGAGCAAAATTATGAGCGATCGCATCATCTATTGCCGCTAATTCTGCCATGGATAGAGTGCCACCACCTGCAATTTCCAGAATTTTTTCTCTGAGTTCAGGAGGATAGGGATAGGTTTCCCCTGCTAGTAATTTCACCTGAAGATCCAAATCTCGACCAGAAATTTCTACTAAAGCAGCATCTATCCCATCTACAGATGTACCACTCATTAAACCGATGACGCGGGTCGAGTGCATTGACTCCAATACTTTTATAGATTTTGACACACTCACAAAACCTCATTTATTACTGATTCTGTTGACGATTAATTTCTTGTAAATCCAGAGCATAATTTAACCGTAAAATATTTACCCCTGGCTCACCAAAAATACCTAAAAATCTGCCATCAATATATTTATTTATTAAGGGAATAATATCATCTTCCTTGATACCGCGAGCCTGTGCAACTCTTTCTATTTGTTGTTTTGCTGCTTTCAAAGAAATATGGGGATCTAAACCTGAAGCTGACGTATAAATCAAATCAGCAATAGGTTCTTTATTTTCATTCTGAAATTCTTCAGATTCTTTGAGAATTCGATCACGAAGTTCTGGATTACTAGGAGCAAGATTACTACCACCAGATATACCAGTAGGTTGAGCTTTTCTTCCTTGACTATATCTCACAGCACTAGGACGACTATGAAAATAACGATCTGATGTAAATCCCTGCCCAATTAAACTTGAACCAATGGGTTGAGCATTAATATTTAACATAATGCTGCCATTAGCTGAAAATGGAAACAGAGATTGACCGACTAGCAAGACAAAGCCAGGATATATAATTGCTGTTAATAACCAAATTATCAGAGTTATTCTGATAGCTTTGATAATTTCTCTGATAATAGACATAATTTAAAGTCGAATTTTATTTTGATTTAGAAATTACTAAAATCTTTCAGGTTGAAAAATCACGATCAACAAATAAAAGACTAACATTAAAGTAGTAAGACCTAATACTCCCATAGTCCATTGAGAAATGTGATCTAAACTGAGGGTAGTATTAGCATAAACTACTGGATTAATCAACAAACTAAAGTACATCTGCATAAAGATAGTTATTGGTGATTGGTAATTGGTAATTGGTAATTGGGAAAAACATTATATTATTCTCTCTTGCCTCTTGCCTCTTGCCTTTTGCCTCTTGCTGTATTTAAACTAACCCGACAAATGTGATCATCATATCTATTAATTTAATGGCAATAAACGGAGCAATTACACCACCTAGACCATAAAGGAAGATATTCCGTTGTAGGAGTTGATTAGCTGTTAAAGGTCTAAATTTAATGCCTTTTAACGCTAGAGGAATCAAAGCGGGAATAATTAAAGCATTGTAAATTAATGCTGAAAGAATAGCCGAATTGACACTGCTTAACTTCATCACATTTAAGCTTTCTAGATTAGCAGATGTAAAAAGTACAGGAATAATTGCAAAATATTTAGCAATATCATTAGCAATAGAAAAGGTCGTCAATGCTCCACGAGTAATTAACAATTGCTTACCAATACTGACAATATCAATTAATTTGGTGGGATCAGAATCTAAATCCACCATATTAGCAGCTTCTTTAGCTGCTTGAGTTCCCGTATTCATAGCTACACCGACATTAGCCTGTGCTAAAGCTGGGGCATCATTTGTCCCATCCCCCGTCATTGCTACTATTTTACCTTCTGCCTGTTCTCGCTGAATCACATTGATTTTATCTTCTGGGGTAGCCTCAGCGATGAAGTCATCTACTCCCGCTTCTGTGGCAATTACAGAGGCAGTAATGCGATTATCCCCCGTCAGCATGATTGTCTGTACTCCCATGCGTCGGAGTTGGTCAAATCGTTCGCGGATACCGGGTTTAACAATATCTTTGAGATAAATTACACCATAAACTTCGTGATCGAGACACACGGCTAAAGGTGTACCTCCTTTGCGAGATACTTGTTCATAGGCGGTATCTAATTCCGGGGAATTTGTGCCATGTCGGGAGAGAACAAAGCCTTTAATCGCTTCTACTGAACCTTTTCTTACTTCCCGACCTCCTGGTAAATTAGTGCCACTCATCCGAGTTTTAGCAGTAAATTCTATACCCTGAGCTTGTGTGCGGTCTAAATCAAAGTTTGCTCCTAGTTTTTCTGCTAATCTGACAATGGATTTACCCTCTGGAGTATCATCAAAGATACTTGCAGCTAAAGCGACATTAGCAATTTCTGCCATTGAGTGGCCATGAATGGGGATCAACTCTTCTGCTAAACGGTTGCCCAGGGTAATTGTCCCGGTTTTATCCAGAACTAGAGTATTAATGTCTCCACAGGCTTCTACGGCTTTACCAGAGGTAGCAATGACGTTAAATTTAGCCACTCTGTCCATACCCGCAATGCCGATGGTACTAAGTAAGCCGCCAATGGTGGTAGGGATGAGTGCGACTAACAGGGCAATTAAAACGGGGACACTTACGGGACTATTGACATAGTAGGCAAAGGCGGGAAGAGTGGCTACCACAAATAAAAATACCAAGCTAAGAACCGCTAATAATACGGTTAAAGCAATTTCATTTGGTGTTTTGGTGCGTTCTGCTCCTTCTACTAAGGCAATCATCCGGTCAATAAAGCCTTTCCCTGGTTCGGCGGTGATGCGAATAATCAGTTCATCGGAAATGATGCGTGTACCACCTGTGACGGAACTGGCCACATCTGAACCTGATTCTTTGAGGACTGGGGCAGATTCTCCTGTAATGGCTGATTCATCTACAGAAGCTACACCCAGAATTACTTCACCATCAGCAGGGATGATATCACCGGCAACTACATAGATAGTATCTCCTCGTTTCAAGGTGCTGGCACGAACTTCTGTAATTGTGCCGTCAACGGTGACACTTTTAGCGGTGGTGGCTGATTGGGTAGAACGTAAAGTATCCGCTTGGGCTTTGCCTCTGCCTTCGGCTACGGCTTCAGCGAAGTTACTAAATAAAACTGTGAATAACAAAATTCCTGTTAATAACCCATTAAATAGACGGGGATTTGTTTGATTGGTAGCTCCAAATAATTCAGGGTCAATGGTGAGAAAGAAGGTGATGACTGTTCCCATCCATACCAAAAACATGACTGGATTTTTAATGGCATATTCGGGCGACAGTTTGATAAAAGCATTACCAATGGACTGAATATAGATTCCTTTGTTTGTTATTCGTGTTTTTTTGCGTTTCTTACGACGATAACGAGGACGAAGGGATTTAGGATTGGTGCTAGTTCCGTTTGAGTTCATATATAAGTAATTTTTTAGGAGTTTAGGAGGTAGGTGACAGGTGACAGGTGACAGGAGTTCAGGAGTTCAGGAGGAAGAAAGAAGAAAGAAGAAAGAAGAAAATTTCTGCTCCTCTGCTCCTCTGCTCCTCTGCTTAGGGGCAACCACAGGGGGTTTGCCCCTACCTAGCTACCAGAGGCGAGTTTAAAGCCTTCGGCGATGGGGCCTAGAGCTAGAACGGGGAAAAATGTGAGGATGCCTAAAATGAGGATGACACCTGCTGTAATGGTGGTAAATACGAGAGAATCTGTTTTTAAAGTGCCACGGGTTGGAGGACTAGCTTGTTTTTTAGACATACTATCAGCTAGGAGGAGCAGGGCAACTATGGGAATATAACGCCCGGCAAAAATACTGGCGGTTGTGCTTAAGTTCCACCATAAACTGTTGTCGTTTAGTCCTTCTAGTCCAGAACCATTATTAGCTGCGGCTGAGGCGTATTCATAAACTACTTGGGAAATACCATGAAACCCTGGGTTACTAATTCCTGCTAAAGATATAGGATAAGCTAGTGCGATCGCACTGGGAATTAAAATCATGGCTGGGTGAATTAACAGAATCAAACTAGCAAGAACAATTTCTGTTTTTTCAATTTTGCGCCCAAATATTTCCGGGGTACGCCCTACCATCAAGCCAGTGAGAAACACGGTGATAATCAGATAAATGAAGAGATAAGATGTTCCTATTCCTTGTCCTCCCCAAATTATTTGTAAAAACATATTGAATAAGCCGGAAAATGTCCCATTAGGCATGAGAGAATCGTGCATCCCGTTGACAGCGCCACACATGGTGGCGGTGGTTGTTACTGCCCATAATGCGGTTTGCGCCCAGTCGAATCTGATTTCTTTTCCTTCTAAATTGGGTGTTTCTAATCTTAAAGCATTGTTAATGAGAGGATTTCCTGCTAATTCTCCCATGGCGGTGAAACCAATCAAAGTGACAAAAATAATAAACACCATGGAGAATAATAACCAGGTTTGTTTGAGATTGTTGGCAAATACTCCGTAGGTGTAAATTAAGGATGTAGGAATGGCCAACATGGCAATTATTTCGATTAAATTAGAAGCACCATTGGGATTTTCAAAAGGATGGGCGGAGTTAGCAGCAAAAAATCCGCCGCCATTTTCGCCTAACATTTTAATCATTTCCCACGATGCAACCGGACCTCTGGCTATATACTGAATTCTGCCTTCTAAGGTTTCTAATACTAGAGGTTGGGCTAAGGTTTGGGGTACACCGCAAATAATTAGAGCGATCGCCCCAACTATAGATAAAGGTAGTAATATCCTAGTGATACCACGGGTAAAATCAACATAAAAATTCCCCAATTTTCTCCCTGTTAAACCCCGAATAAAAGCAATTCCTACCGCTAAACCGGTGGCGGCGGAAGTAAACATCAAAAAGCCTAAAGCCGATGTTTGACTAAAATAACTAAAGGTATTTTCTGGAGCATAATGTTGTTGATCAGTATTAGTTAAAAAGGAAATAGTAGTATGTAATAATAAATCCCATCTCATCCTTCCAAATTGATTGGGATTTCCAGGGAGAAATTTCTGATAATAAAGTAGGGGATATACTACACCACCCATGACTAAATTAGTACATAATAAAGCCCGAATATATCGCCAACCCATCATATCATTTTTTTTACCCACACCCCCTAAAATATAAATTATTGCTTCTATGGGGTTCATCACAGGATCAAGTATTGTCCTTTCTCCTAAGAAGACACGGGCTATGTATTTTCCTAATATTGGCGTAATAACTACGACAATACATAAAGTTAAACCAATTTGTAAAAAACCTTGTCCCATATAATTTCTAATCTATTTCACTCAAATTTTAATAGTCAACAATAACAATAATCCCTAAATGTAAGAATTCAGAAGTCATTCGGTAGGGGCGAGGGGCGGTTCACCAGTACAGGAGTATGGCTAACGCCACGCTTGAGTATCAGGAGGAAGAAGAAAAATCCCCCCTACCTATTACCCATCACCTATTGCCTAAATTTCACACAAATTTAACAATGTGTACCAAGAATTTGATAACTTAGTACATAGTTCGCAACAATTAGGGAAAAATTACGTTGAGTTACCATCCAGATGCTATTGCCCCCCACGGTGGAGAGTTGATTAACCGGGTTGCTTCACCAGCACAAAGAGAATTATTTCTCTCCAAAGCTGACTTTTTGCCTCGTGTAGAACTTGATGAGCGAGCAGTTTCTGATTTAGAAATGATTGCCATTGGTGGTTTTAGTCCCCTGCAAGGTTTTATGAACCAAGCTGACTATAACCGAGTCGTGACAGAAATGCGATTAGCTAATGGTATTGTTTGGTCAATTCCCATTACCCTATCTGTCACTGAAGAAGTAGCAGCACCTCTACAAGTAGGGGGTTTAGTGCGTCTGGATAACCCCAGAGGCGAGTTTATAGGGGTGCTAGAACTCACAGAAAAATATACCTACGATAAACAACGGGAAGCCATCAATGTTTATCGCACGGATGAAGCTAAACATCCTGGAGTACAGGTAGTATATAACCAAGGCTGTATTAACTTAGCTGGTGATATCTGGTTATTACAACGCGATCCTCACCCCGATTTTCCCACCTATCAAATTGATCCTGCTGCATCACGGGAAATGTTTAGAAATAAAGGTTGGAAAACAATTGTTGGTTTCCAAACTCGTAACCCCATCCACCGCGCCCATGAATATATTCAAAAGTGCGCTTTGGAAACTGTAGATGGTCTATTTTTACATCCTTTGGTAGGGGCAACTAAAGAAGATGACATCGCTGCGGATGTACGGATGCGTTGTTATGAAATTTTACTAGAACATTATTACCCTTTAGATAGAGTCATTTTAGCTATTAACCCAGCCGCCATGCGTTATGCTGGGCCGAGGGAAGCAATTTTTCATGCTTTAGTAAGAAAAAATTACGGCTGTACACATTTTATTGTCGGACGTGATCATGCTGGTGTCGGTGACTATTACGGCACTTATGATGCTCAATATATTTTCGATGAATTCGCCCCAGAAGAGTTGGGAATTGTGCCAATGAAGTTTGAACACGCTTTTTATTGCACACGTACCAAACAAATGGCAACAACTAAAACCAGTCCCAGCAGACCGGAAGAACGGGTTCACCTATCTGGAACTAAGGTCAGAGAAATGTTGCGTCGTGGTGAGTTACCGCCTCCAGAATTTTCTCGTCCAGAAGTTGCGGCGGAATTAACCCGGGCTATGCAGGTTGCTCCTGTATTAGTTTAGATTAGGATTAGAAACTTTACTCTTGATGACTTCAGCCTTTAAGCTATTACTGATGGGCTGGGGTCTGATTGTTAATTATGAAACGGCGTAGGTTTTTACAACAGATTAGCGGCTTATTAGCAGCTTTGGGACTAGGGACAACTGAATGGTTAAGTTTGGGTAATCGCTATTACCAAGCTTTAGCACAGTCTAACCAGCGCAAGTTGGCGTTATTGGTTGGAATAAATCAATATCCACAAAGTCCCGCCTTGGGCGGTTGTGTGACTGATGTAGAATTGCAGATGGAAGTGTTAATAAATCGTTGTGGTTTTGCACCATCGGATATTCTCACTTTAACTGATGAACAAGCTAGTCAAGATTTTATTCAAGCGGCTTTTTTTGACCATTTGGGTAAACAAGCTAAAGCTGGGGATGTGGTAATTTTCCATTTTTCTGGTTATGGTAGTCGCGTGAAGTTGGGAACGGAAAGATTAGAAAATGTAATCATTCCTGTAGATGAAAATAATTTACCCAAAACAAAATCTGTTAATTATATTTTAGAAGAAACTCTGTTATTGTTATTGCGATCGCTCCCCACAAATCAAGTTACAGCAGTATTAGATACAAGTTATTATTATCCCCCTGAATTAGGACCCATGGGTTTGCGAATTCGCACCCGTCCAGAATTATCAGCAGTGACTTTACCTCAAGCACAATTAGAGTTAATTCAAAGGCTGAAAACGCAAAAATCATCTATTAATAATCCTCTAATTATTCATGGTACTTCTGAAGAAAATCAGCAAGCTGGAGAGTTTATTTTCTCAAGTTGGAGTGCTGGTTTATTAACATACTCTTTAACTCAATATTTGTGGGAAACTATTCCCCCGAAAACAATTCAATTTTTCTTTTCTGGTGTTGCTACCTCGATGTATCAACTAGGAGGTAAACAGCAACTCAGCTTAGTCAGTGAACAAAAAAATTGGCAAAATTCTTTAATAGTTGATTATTTCCCCATTGATAGTTTTAGAAGTATTGGTGTAGTTAAATCAATGGAGGAAGATGGAAAAACTTTTCAATTGTGGTTAGGAGGATTACCCCCTCAAGTTCTCATCAGTTATGGTGTCAATTCTCGGTTAATTTTGGATTCAGGAGAAGAGTTATTTGTTAAATCTTGTCATGGGTTAATTGCTAAAACTCAATTGACAAATAAGGAAATTCTCCAGTTACCCCAAGTTGGTCAAAAAGTACAAGAATCTATTCGTGTATTACCTCGTAATATTCATGTAAATGTAGCTTTAGATAAAGCTTTGGAAAGAATTGAACGGGTAGATGCTACCAGTGTTTTTTCGGGAATTAGTCGTATTGCTAATATTGCTACTGTAGAAGAAACTGCTGATTATGTGTTTGGTAAAGTTGCTCAAACACCCAGTAGGTATGGTCTTTTTTGCCTGGGTGGTGAATTAATTACTAATACTATTGGTGAAGTTGGTGAAGCTGTTAAAATGGCAGTAAAACGATTAAAACCAACATTTTCGACTTTGTTAGCTGCAAAATTGTGGCAACTGACAGAAAATCAAGGTTCTTCTGGTTTACCTGTGAGGGTAAGTTTGGAGATTGTTAATAATATTGTGACTCGTGTATTGATGGTGAGAGATACTTTAGGAAAAGTCAGTATAGATAACACTTATCAAATATCTAATTATCCAGGAACAACTATTCCTACTTTTCCAGTCGGTAGTCGTTTGCAATATAAAATTGAAAATTTGAGCGATCGCCCTGTATACTTAATTTTAGTGGGTTTAAATAATAACCAAAATCCTTTCGCTTTTTATCCTTGGGAAGTTATTCCAGAAACAGAAATTCCTCCTACTAAACCCCAATTAATAGAAATTCTCATTCCTCCAGGTCAAACTATTAAAATACCAGATAATCAACCTGTCGCTGGTTGGTTATTACCGACCCGTTATACTTTTTGTGAACACCAAATTATTCTGAGTACCGCACCGTTTAAGGAAACTCTCACAGCTTTAGCGATCGCTAAATATCCTACCACAGATCAACAAGCTATTAGTCCTATTATCAACCCCTTGGAAGTCGCCCAAGCATTATTACAAGATTTACATAACGCCAGTAAAGTCGGTACTGAGATTAATGGTACTACCACCGATACATATATTTTAGATGTTAATTATTGGGCAAGTTTAAGTTTTAGTTTTCAGGTTGTTTAGCGTTTAATTTGTGTGGGAAAGTCAGGAGCTAACAAAGATTTTTCTAAGTATTGTACTATCAATAAATTAGGAGATTCTTTGAATTTGTCATTGCGACCGAAGGGAAGCGATCGCAACATCTCTTGGTGAAGATAAGATTGCTTCACTTCACTTTGTTCCGTTCGCAATGACATACAATTATTGTTACAATAAACTTTCATACAAGTCCTGCCATTCTTGATTAATGCTATTAATCAAATCAATTTTCTTTTGTCTAGAACCAGCTTTAATTTGTTTTTCTCTAGCAATAGCACTGGTAGCATCTGTAAAAATTTCGTAATAAACTAATTTAGTGACATTATATTTTTTGGTAAATCCTTCTATTAATTTTTCTTTGTGTTCATAAACTCTTCTTATCAGGTCATTCGTTACACCTGTATAAAGCACTTTATTATGGTTATTTGTCATGACATAAATGTAAAACTGCTTATTCATTGGTATAAATAAATTTAAAGTTTCATTCCAGTGGGGTTCAATGATTGGGGTAAGATTGATTAAGAGTTTTCTAAAAAATAAATGATCCAAAATCAGTGATTGTTTCGCTACACTTTGTTTCGCTCGCAATGACAATTGGGCATTAAGAAATACTCTCACAAAGAAGGATCAAATTCAATCAATATCACCGATTCCTTAATCTTTGTAATACTTCATCGGCTGGTATTAACGTAACTTGACCTTCATCTATTGTCTGGATGCGATTTGCAATTTCTGTTTCCCAAGCGGCCTCAACTTCAGGATTAATTTCATCAAGACTTTTGAGAAGATGTTCAGCAAGCATCGCTCTGTATAGAGGAGGTAAGGTTAATACTGCTCCAAAAATTTCGTCGTAAGTAACATTAGCCATACAGAAAACTCCTGACAGAGTGCGGTAATGGCATTCTAGCATCAATGCGCTTAACCCACTCTACAGGTTGAGAGTGAAAAGTGAATATATCCCCATAAAAGACTCACGTAAATGTTAAGTCTGTTATGGGAAAATATGAGAATCTGCAAAAAGATACTTTAAACAGCTAACCTTAACTGTTGAGGTTGTTGTTGTAAGATTAAATTGATAACTTCTGGACTCCATTTAGGAACTCGACTACTGAAGTCTGCATACTTCTGACCTTTAATAGTGGGTTGCCAGTGTTTATAAAGGTTTTGCTGGTATTTCATATTTTCCAGCATTTCATTAACACGGCGAGAAGTCCAGTTTTCTCCAGTCCTTTGACTAAGATGGTAGGCTATCTCTGTAACAGTGAGATATTTCTTGGAAGGATTTTGTTTAATAAGTTCCAAGTCTAACTTGACTGTAATTTTTAGATGTTCGGAAACTTCAACTTCAAGGTTGCTATTTGCAAAATGAAGTGGTTGAAAATTGCCATTTTGTGGCATAATAAAATTGACTCCTATATACTACAGGGAGTTGGAGTTCGTGATTTTGGCGAATCAGGTAAAATACATGAAAAATTAACTGTCAGAACTGCTAAGGGGTAGTCTGACATTTAATTTAATGTATGGATGTAAAATTTTAATTTTTTACGAACTATGCTCTAATAGTATCACAAGAGCATAGAATTTGCAACAATATTATTACCCAATCATATAATATCTTGTCCCCCTGGAAATGTCAATACCCAAACCTTAAATAGATTCTAGAACGTAAACAAAAGACTTAGAAAAATTCTTGAACGGAAGTAAGATAAGGAAACTGTAATCTGAGATCCCCGACTTCTGACATCAATTGATAATTTATTAACAAGTTTAAAAAAGAAGTCGGGGATCTGATGTTGATCATTTTGGTGGTGGGATTGGCGATCGCCTACACCATCATCTAACTTTCACCCTAACTACCTGACTGCTTGATCAAGTAATCTAAAATTCTGTCAATTCGTTCCAAAGCCGCATTAGTTGTACGCTGAAATTCCTGATTATTTGTTTGATACTCCTGAAACTGCTTTTCAGACTGCCTCAGTGCTTGCTGGTGTAGACGTGCAATATCTGCAAGGTTGGTTACTGTTCTCTCTAGTCGTGCTAAAGCTTGACTGTTAGAACGAGTTTCACGTCTGACACCATCCTGAATAGTACGGACTAAATCAATTTCATCTCCAAGTTGATCTAATCTGCTGTCAATATCATCCAGTCTTGCGGGTAAATCTTCTAATGGCTGTGAATTACTCATAATACCTCTTTATTTTGTGTGTTTTCTTTATTTTTCTCCTTAATAGCTTTCGTCACAATGTACGCCGCTAGGTTAGCTGGTGTACGCTCTTGTTCTTCAGCTATGCTTGTAAGCTCTTTATATATTTCTTCATCCAGTGTAATTGTCACTCTAGGTCTGATAGCCATAGGAATAATATCTAGCAATGACACTATTTTAGACTCCTGCTGATCAAAAAATCTTCTATTGACCACTGACGCAATTAACATCACAGGTCTACTATAGCATCATCAGCAGCAAAAATAACTATATTAGGACTTATGCAAAATTGAACTCAAAACATTATTCTTGTGTAGGGGTAATTCATGAATTACCCCTACTTCAATTTATCAACCTAAACAGATATAATAAGTATTAAAAACAACATCATAATGACAATAATTCTTACCAATGACGACGGTATAGACGCACCGGGGATCGCAGCTTTATGTAAAGCAGTCAGTAATAAATCTGTAATTATTGTTGCTCCACAAACCCATCAATCAGGCTGTGGGCATCAAGTTACTACCCATCAACCCATTAATCTGCAACGGCGTTCTGATTTTGAATATGCCATAGGAGGGACACCCGCCGATTGTGTTAGAGTTGCAATATCACATATTGCCCAAGATATCAAGTATGTAATTTCCGGGATCAACGCCGGCGGCAACCTGGGAGTTGATGCTTATATTTCTGGAACTGTGGCCGCTGTTCGAGAAGCTGCTATGCACGGTATTCCAGGAATTGCAGTTTCCCAATATCGCCACGGTAAACGTGACTATGATTGGGATGCGTCCGTAAAATGGACATCTGCATTGTTAGAGAAATTACTTCAGCTTCCCCTCGAACCTGGATATTTTTGGAATGTCAATTTACCGCACCTGTTACCGCAACAAGCAGATCCAGAAGTAGTATTTTGCCAACCTTGTACCAAACCTTTACCTATTAATTATCGAGCAGAAGGTGATGATTTTTACTACATAGGAGAATATGGCAAACGAGAGCGAACTCCTAATAGTGATGTTGATATATGTTTTTCAGGAAAAATAGCAGTCACAAAGCTAAAAGTGTGAGATTAATTTTACTAATTAATCATCCACACTTTGTAATAAAGATACAAGCTCATCTAAGGTGTGTGATAATTGGCTAATTTGTCGCATGGAATCTTTTTGAGAGTCTGCTAAACTCTGTACAGCGTCACACAAAGCAAAAATTTGATACCCTTGCTGTTGTAATTGTTTTCCTTGGGCTTCTACCTGTGAACTAAGGGAATCAACTCTTTGTCCTAGATGTTCAATGGTCTCAGTCGTAGACAGCACAGCATCTCCAATCTGTTCGACAATAGATTCTAGGCGACTGATTTTTGGTTCTACTCCAGTAGCAATCATTTCTGGCCTGCTCCAATCTTGAGAAAAAATCATCACATTAATATTCCTAAATATTCATCCAATAGTTTCATCATCAGCACTACTAATAAATAAAGTAATTCATAATCATCCTTATGGTAGACACTACCAACGTAATTTGTAATAATTCTTTCACTAAGTTAGAGCAATGTAATTTTTCATTTGTAATTAATAATACTAATGGAAAAACAATATAGCTGTAGCCATTTTTGATTAGGACATTATTGATCCTTAAAAGCTAATCATACCAGGGGTTTTACTCTTGCCTGTTGCCTCTTGCCTGTTGCCTTCTGCTATATCAATAAAAATGGCGAGTATAGGTGAGATAAAATACAACAGGGGCGAGGAAACCTCGCCCCTACAGCATTTCTAATTTAAAAATGTATGTATAGAAAAAATTCAGTAGGGGCGCACAACCAGCGCCCATCAATCACTGAGTCAGAATTTAACATAATATTCAGGTAATACTGAGAATACCATCTAAATTGATTCTGACTACTGACCAGGAATTTTAGATTTTAGATGAAAAAATTTGCTACAGAACCCCGTCCTTCAGGACGGAAAAATTGTAAATCCAAAATCTAAAATCGTAAATCCAAAATCGAGTGACTACTGAATTCTGGTTTATGATTCTTCTGTTTCTTCTTCCTCAGCACTTGGATAGACGAAATTAGAACGACCTGTCAAAATAGATTTGCCTAAAGAGAGTGCTTTTTGTGCTTCAACAGCAGCCTTATGTCTCCAGGTAGCCCGACGCTTATCTCGTTTAGATTTTGATGTTTTCTTCTTAGGAACAGCCATGATAGCCGATATCGTGATTATTGACAACCTTCCTATTCTAAGCGATGAATTGACATCAGGCACGATAAAAAGAACTATTATTTGATTCTTTTTTCCCTAATCTCTCAAAGGTGGGTTTCTCGGAACTTCTCCGGGAAGGGGAGTAGTCGGGGTGGGTGGTATTGCTGTTGGGGTTTGTTCAGTTTTTGGTACAGGTTGATCAAACAATAGTAAAGAGCGTGAAGTCTTGAAGTAGGTTGTCCAAATTTGGGGATCTGGGCGTTTTTGCCATTGAGGACGACGTACTTCTAATGATAAGATAGGAGCGATCGCACCGCGATTTTGTGCGGAAATAATCACATATACTTCTGTCACTAAAATATCTTGGTCAAAACTACGTTGAGTTGTGGCTCTAGCGGCTGCTTCTGCCCGCCGGAGTAGGTTTTCGTAGCTTTCCTCTGATAAACGATCTATCAGCAAATCTACTCTAGCTGTGTAAGCTTGGACAATTTGCGGGGCGATCGCTTCTGTAGTTATCCATAAAGGAAATCCTAATAAAAGCCAGACTCCACCACGAATGATCCGGATTTTTTTGCTAATTTGGCCAATAAGTGAAAAGGGGAAGACCGAAAATGGTTCTTTTGTATAAATCCTGAACATAAACTTGTAACTCCTAAATCACCGCAGATAAAAATTGAGTGCAAGTATTTTACGCCTATTTAGGTTGTATAAAGTACAACGAATTTCTGCAATGTCCAAAAATTAACTAAACTATAAGACATAAGTTAGCTTTGTGGCTAAATCCCTTTGCTAACAGCAATTTCAGGTAAACAACAACCGACAAAGAGCGGGATGGTAAATTACTGGGCGATCGCCATCGGTATTAATCAATATCAATTGTTCCAGCCCCTAAGCTGCGCTCAAGCTGATGCTGAAGCAATCAAAGATTTTTTGGTGTCACAAGCAGGTTTTCTCCCCGAAAAATGCCTGTTAATGACGGATACTTCACCACCTATAGGAGATAAATCATCCTATCCCACAAAAGAAAATATTCTCTCCTTACTAGAAGAATTAGCCGCCACATTTTGGCAGCCACAGGATCATGTGTGGTTATTTTTTAGTGGTTACGGAGTCAACCACAAAGAACAAGATTATTTAATGCCAGTCGGTGGAAATCCTGAACAAGTTCCCGAAACTGGTATACAAGTGCGATCGCTGATGCAAAGTCTCCAAGTCACCGGCATCAACGCCTTACTCATTTTTGACATTAACCGCGCCTTTGGTACTCAAGCTGATGCACCCGTCGGCCAAGAAATCATCCAACTTGCCCAAGAACTACAACTAGGGGCAATTATTTCTTGTCAACCCGAAGAGTTTTCCCATGAAAGTACAGAACTAGGTCAAGGTTTCTTTACCGCCGCATTATTAGAAGCCCTAGCCTGTGGTAAAGGTTACAATTTCTCTGATTTAGCCGCCTACCTCGATTATCTCACTCCTAAACTGTGTCAATACCACTGGCGGCCAGTGCAAACCCCTGTGACTATTATTCCTACCCCAGAGCCACAAATATTACCTATCTTGACTCTAGATGACCAGTCAGAAGCCATAATTTTTCCAGAAGAAAGTTTTGCCGTCAGCGTCACTGCACCGCCCCTGGAAACCACGGACTCCACGACAACCGATCCCATTTGGTGGGCAGAAAACGCCTCCGCCGCCACTACTTTAAACCCCATCATCCCCCAAGACACCCCCAGCAATGATGATCAATCAGGTGTTGACAACAATCAGACTTTAGCAACTTCCCCAGAATCAAATTCTGGTAGTAGATTTATTCCTACCATCACTAAAGAGAACTCCTATCTTCAATCTCCATCGGAAACACCCATTTGGCAACAATTTCTGATTTGGGGCGGTGGGACAATGATGATAGTAGGTTTAATGATGACATTTTTACTCCGCAATCATGAGAATTTCCGATTTAAAAATCTCACAAAACCTATATCTAATAACAGTAGTACCCAACCACAATTTCCCCAAATTTTCCCCGGTAATCAAAACTCTAGCAATGCTCAAATTAATGTGAATCAAAACTCTAATCAACGCCAACGAGCAGTTTTAGAGTTACAAAAAATGTCCTTGATTCCCACTCAACCAAATCATTTACAAATTGCGATCGCTAAAGCCCAAAGAACTCCACGTCAATCACCACAATACAACACAGCACAAGAGAATATTCTGATTTGGTGTCAAATGATCTTAGAGTTAGCCCAAATTCAGGCTAAACAAAAAAAATATGAAAATGCGATCAATATTGCCAAGCTCATTACTCCCCAAGAACCTCTCTATCCTCAAGCCCAAAATTTCATCCAAAAATGGCAATTAGAAACTAAACAATATGTTAGCAATCAAACCCTTTTAGATGCCGCTAAATCCTTAATTATTCCTGAACAAGCATCTACCTATAATCGCGCCATAGAAGTTGCTAAAAAAATCCAAAAAGGACAACCAGGATTTGAAATTGCCCAAACATCTATTAATCAATGGAGTGAAAAAATTTTAGACCTGGCTAAAAGTCGTGCTGACCAAGGAGATTTTCAAACCGCGATCGCCACTGCTGCTTTAGTTCCAGAGGTGACGATCGCCTATGAAGATGCCCAAGATGCTATCCAAAAATGGCAACTTCAACAAAAAAAGAATTAGTCATTGGTCATTGGTCAGTTGTCAAACTATTACCCATTACCCAACTACCATTAACAATACTGTGAAATATCTTCACCACAGATATCAGCTAGATAGCACATCGCTCTAAATCGTAAACTTACCACTTCTTCATACAAAGGATTGAGTTTACACATAGGTGGAATATGAAACAGAGTGATACCAAATAGTTTAATATCACGCTCAAAGGGACATTGAGCCGGGATTATTTTACACAAACGATGAGCAAATTGGCGATCGCTAACTTGAATATTATCTACCCACTTTCGTAAAGGTCGGAAAAAATCCCAAACTGGCTGGGATGGAACATGATGCAACGGACTGGTATTAGCTTCGTTAGCATCTACTGGATGTAGAGAAATCCAACTTGCTAAAAAAATCTTTTTGGTGGTACTTTTAGATACCTTCATGGTAATTCCTCTCTTCTTATGAGGGTATTCACCTTACTTGATGAATATAGAATATAACAACCAACCGAAATCCGAAAACAGTATTATGACGTAAATTTTGTGGAAGTTATCATCAACTGCTCTCTTTTTTACTCTATGTGTTAATACGTCACTCTAATCGTAATTTCCCGAAAGAGGCAAAGTATTTTTTTAATCTTATTGATAACTTCACACAGTTAAAATTTTAATGAAGACATTTCCCTTTGGCTATATTTTTTGCGAACTGTCACAAAACTTAACATGGTACAGTCCATAAATGTCAATATCATGATATTTCTATTGAGGATGATGGTGATCAACACTTTTCTTACTATTAGGTTTTAAGCCAGGCAAATTCACATCGGATGTATATTAATCTCAGAATAATCAAAATTTAACTTGTATAAATAACAGTATTGGCTATTATACAGAAGCAATTTAGAAAATAACTACCTAAGAGGTTGTTTGAAAAGTTTTAGATGGTGACTTTATACAGTTGTCGATCCTCCCTAACCTTAATAAGCAGGGCTGTTTCACTCCCTAAAAGGTGCATAATGTCAAGATTCGATTTTGGCGATCTGCTTGCAGCAGCACTTACGCTATCGCTCTGATTTTTCGGAGAAAAATTTGTGATTTTTAAATCTTTTCTACATTTAGATACTATCAGCTTATAACTTAATTATGGGGAGATTAAGAGACATAAATTCCAAGATCAAAAATAACTGGTGGGTTTCCTGTTGCAAATTATGGGTAGCAATATCAATCTTCCCTAGAATTATATTTCATGGTAATGCTATCGCTCAAATAGGAGGAGATAATATTATTATTAATAATGTTAGTCAATGCGGATTATCTATTTCTGGTGGATATTTACAAGGAAATAGAAATAATGAAGATATCCTCAATAATAACAGCAGTAATCTTAATAATAACGCCTGGCAAATCATTACTACATTCAATACTAATCCTTGTATTAATCAAAGTGAATTGGAAAAAATCAGACAAGATAACGAAAGTAAACGAGAGTTGACACGACAAGAACAAGAGAAAGAACGGGAAATAATTAGACAGGAAAATGAAACAGAACGTGAGGCGATACGCAATTATTCTCAAATTCTTAACACTTGTATTAATGCAAGAGTTCAGGGTATCCAAAAAGGTATAGATCCTGATATTATTTGTAATATTACACAATTACAAAATAACTTTAATAATATTTTACCTAACCAAAAAGATTTGAACCAGAAACCTACAAAATGATAATAATTGTATATTAATATTTGAAATAACCTTTTTTTAATCTCTGATTAATTTTAAAAATACTGTTCATCCTAGATAATTAGAACTGCTTATTTAGATATTCAATCTCATCATAAATCTTAGGGGGATACCTTGAATATATCACGACGTAAGTTTTTTACTATGGCTCGAACATCCGCCGCGGGTGCTGTGCTTTTATCACCTTTACAAGTATTTTACGCTAAACGAGCGATCGCTGCTGGTCCCTACGGTAGTTTAATTCCCGACCCATTAGGAGTATTAGATTTACCTTCTGGTTTTCAGTACAGAAGACTATCAGAAACAGGTCAAACCATGACTGATGGTTATGCAGTACCCGGTGGACATGATGGTATGGCGGCCTTTGCCGAACCAGGTGGTAATACAATTCTCATTCGTAACCATGAACTCGGTACTTCTGGAACTGGTGTAGGCGCTCCTAATAGTAGTAAATACAATACCAATGCTAGAGGCGGTTGCACTAAGTTAGTGGTTAGTCCTTCCCGCACCTTAGTATCACATCGCGGAGTTTTGGCTGGAACTATTCGCAACTGTGCTGGTGGTCCCACACCCTCAGGTTCTTGGTTAACCTGTGAGGAAACCTTTGAAACCAATAACGGCAAAAAGCATGGTTATGTATTTGAAGTTCCCAGTAGCGCCAATACTTTTGTTACCCCCATTCCCCTAACCGCAATGGGACGCTTTAACCATGAAGCGGCTGCTGTAGATCCCAACACAGGACATATCTACATGACAGAAGACCGTGGAGATGGACTTTTTTACCGCTTTATTCCTAATAATATTAATAACCTCAGTGCAGGTGGTGTACTATCTGCTTTAAGAATTATAGGATTTTCTGGCATCAACACTACCACTGGTTATCCCAAAAACACCCCTAGAGCCGTAAATTGGGTAACAATCACCAATCCTGATCCTAGCACTGATTCCGTTAGAACAGCAGGTTTTAATAGCGGTGCAGCTAGATTTTCTGGTGGGGAAGGGATCTTTTATGGTGGTGGTTTTGTGTACTTCACCTGTAAGAGTGGTGGTAGTACAGGAGATGGACAGATATGGCGTTATTCTCCTACTAATAATACCGTTGAGCTTTATATTGAACCTAACAATTCTGGTACTTTGGACAACCCAGATAATATCGTAGTTTTCCCTGGTAAGGATATATTCCTTTGTGAAGATGGCGATGGTACAGATTATATTTTGGGTATTACTCCCAGTGGTAGTTTGTACAAGTTTGGTATGAATCGTTTGAATACATCTGAGTTTGCTGGTGTTTGCTTCTCTCCTGATGGTCAAACTATGTTTGTAAATATGCAGAGTCCAGGAATTACTTTTGCTATTTGGGGACCCTGGTAACTAGATTGTAAGTGCTTACGAACAATTAATTAGACATTTGTGGCTATAGCAATACCACATAATACACATCTGGAGCAAAAGAGTGTAGAGACGCTGCATCCAACGTCTCTACCAGGGTTTCAGACCACTCATATTTAATTTTTGGAGATGTTTAATGGTTTGCTGAAAAAGTCATTCACAGATAAGTTTTTCAGCAAACTCTATTTACGAAGCTACCGCAGCAGAACGAGTTCTTCGTCTTCTACCGTCAGAAACCTTAACAGCAGGTTCTTCAGGAATTTGCATTAACAAAGTTAAAGAAGGTTGACATTGCAACTCTCTCCGCATTGAACGCGCCAATTCACGCTCTAAAGTTTCCTGCAAACCGCCCCAATCTGTATGTGCGGGTTGTCCTTCAATGGGGGAAAACTCTGACCAACGTACACCCAAAATTTCTTCAATGCGTTGTTGTACCCATTTTTGCAAGAGCGATCGCTCGATACTTGTCACCACCCCTTGCATATGCAGTTCTGGTTTAGCTATTAGCTTACCATTCCAATCAATTGCCGCCGCAATAATTACCATCCCTTCTGTAGCCATGCGTTGGCGTTCTTCCAAGACTTTAGAACTAACCATACCGGAACTAGAAGTATCTACCAATTCAATTCCCGATGGAACTTTTCCAGCAACGCGGATGGAAGTTTCTGTTAACTCGATCACATCCCCATTTTGGATAATCACCATATTTTCCGGTGGAACACCCATACTTTGAGCCGTTTCTGAATGTTTTACTAACATCCGATGTTCGCCGTGGAATGGTACAAAGAATTTAGGACGAGTTAAAGCAATCATCAGTTTCTGTTCTTCCTGACAACCATGGCCAGAAACGTGAATACCTTTATCTCTTCCGTATACCACATTTGCACCCTGAATCATCAGTTTATCAATGGTGTTCACCACTGCAATGGTATTACCAGGAATGGGGTTAGCTGAGAAGACTACGGTATCTCCTGAGCGAATTTTGATATGGGGGTGTTCTTTATTGGCAATTCTGGTCATTGCTGCCATAGACTCACCCTGAGAGCCAGTAGTTAAAATTAGCACTCTATCATCTGGCATTCCTCGCACAGTATGTAGGGGTTGGAAAAGGCTATCTTCACATTTGATATAACCTAAATTCCGGGCATGGGCGATTAAGTTCAACATAGAACGCCCTATAACTGTAACAACACGATTATGTTTTCTTGCTAGTTGCAAAATCATATTGATGCGATGGACGCTGGAAGCAAAGGTGGTGACAAATAAACGTCCAGTAGCTTGGGAAAATACTCTGTCAAGGTTGGGAAAAACAGAACGTTCCGAAGGAGTAAAACCTGGTATTTCGGAGTTTGTAGAATCACTCAACAGACAAAGTACACCTTTTTCGCCATGTTCTGCCAGACGTTGCAAGTCAAATTTTTCACCGTCTACGGGGGTATGATCAATTTTAAAATCTCCCGTATGGATCACTACGCCCAGTGGTGTATGAATAGCAACGGTGAAACTGTCAGCGATGGAGTGGGTGTTGCGAATATATTCGACAAAGAAAGATTTACCAATTCTGACGACATCACGGGGGAGAACAGTTCTTAATTCCGTGCGATCGCGTACCCCTGCTTCTTCCAATTTCCCCTCTAGCATTGCCATTGCTAGTCTAGGGCCATAAATTAGAGGAATATCGAATTGTTTGAGATGAAAAGCAATACCACCAATATGATCCTCATGACCATGGGTGACGATCATGCCTTTGATTTTGTGGCGATTTTCTCGTAAATATGTTGTATCAGGCAATACAATATTTACTCCGTGCATTGCCTCGGTAGGAAAGGCCAGTCCTGCATCTAGGAGTACAATTTCGTCGTCATACTCGAAAACACAAGTATTTTTACCTATTTCGTGTAAACCGCCCAAAGGAATAATTTTGAGCGCTGAATTAGCTTCGTTTTTAGCCATTTTATCCTGGATATGGTTGTTGATTGTAAATCGGTTCTGAGTTGAGTTTTGAAATGAAAGAAAACACCAAATTTCTGTTTAAATTCAGCTTCTATAAAGTCCTATTTGATTTCATTGACATCAAACTGAATGATTTTTATATTGTTCAGTTGTAGCACAGGTGTTTAAATTGCAATTTACTAACAATTTGTACACATTATTTATAAATCAGCCAGAGATTCTAGCTTAGATTAAATTCAGTTTTTCCATGACTGACTTTAATTTTTGCAACACATCGTCATCTGCTCCACATAAGGGTGGACGAGTTTGTCCTACTTCCCAACCTTGCAATTTTAATGCTTCTTTAATTGGAATGGGATTGGTAGTTAAAAATAAGGCTTTAAACAATGGGAACAATTGTAGATGAATTTCAGTAGCTATGTGCATTTTTCCTACTTGAAATGCTTTAATCATCTCTTGGAGTTGATTCCCTACTAAATGAGAAGCTACACTAACCACACCGTGAGAGCCTATGGCTAACATGGGCAATGTTAAAGAATCATCTCCAGCGTAAATCTGAAATTCTGTTGGTGTCAAGCGGCGGATTTCACTAACTTGATCTAAGTTACCACTGGCTTCTTTAATAGCAACAATGTTATCAATTTCTGCTAACCGTACCACTGTTTCTGGCAGGAGGTTTTGGCTAGTCCTTCCGGGAACGTTATATAACATCATCGGCAGGTCAGGAATAGATGATGCTATTGCTTGAAAATGCTGATATAATCCAGCTTGGGGCGGTTTGTTGTAATACGGAACTACTTGTAAAGAACCATGCACTCCTATCTTAGCCGCTTTTTGGGTAGCTGCGATCGCTTCTTTGGTGTTGTTAGAACCACTGCCAGCAATTACTTTAGCTTTACCGGATACAGTTTGCAATACCTCAACAAATAATTGGTATTCTTCATCCCAAGTTAGTGTGGGTGACTCTCCTGTTGTCCCACATACGACTAATGTATCTGTACCATTATTAACTAGATGATCTGCTAATTTTGCAGCTAGTTGATAATCAATACTCCCGTCTGTTTTAAACGGTGTAATCATGGCAGTTACAATTGTACCAAAATCTGTCACACTCTTTTCTCTCCTAATTTGTTAGTTGTTTGTTATCCATGACAAATTACTAAATTTAAACTTATATTCAGGTCTATTTTAGTAGATTTTTTTCCACTAATAATTCGGCAATTTGTACGGCATTTAAGGCTGCACCTTTACGGATTTGATCGCCACACAGCCACAAATCTAAACCACAATTATGGGAAATATCTTGACGAATTCTGCCTACTAAAACTTCATCTTTGCCACTAGCATCTATAGGCATGGGAAAATAATTTTTTTCCCAATCTTCTATTAGTTTTACCCCAGGTGCTTGTCTTAAAATGTCTCTGGCTTCATCTGGATTAAAAGGTGTTTCAAATTCTAAATTAATGGCTTCTGAATGGGCGCGGAGGACGGGAACACGGACACAGGTAGCGGTAATTCTAATGTCTGGACTACTAAATATTTTCCGGGTTTCATTGACCATTTTCATTTCTTCCTCACAATAACCCCAAGCAGTTAAGGGTGAATTATGGGGAAAAAGATTAAATGCTAGGGGATAGGGTAAAACCTCCGCCACTGGTTCTTTACCTTCTAGTATGGCAGCCGTTTGGATTTTTACTTCTTCCATGGCCTTAGCACCCGCACCACTGGCGGATTGATAGGTAGCAGCTACAATCCTTTTAACTGGTTTAACTTGATGTAATGGCCACACTGCCAAGGACATGAGAATAGTTGTACAGTTAGGGTTAGCGATAATACCTTTATGAGTAAATGCAGCTTGAGGATTCACCTCCGGTACTACCAAGGGGACATCCGGGTTCATGCGGAAGGCGCTGGAATTATCAATCATGACCGCGCCTTTATCTACGGCTATCCCTGCCCAAGTTTTGGAGATACTACCGCCAGCGCTGGCTAGGATTATATCTAGGTTAGCCAAAGAGCGATCGCTCACCGCCTCTACTGGTATATTTTCCCCTTTAAAGCACAGAGTCTTGCCAGCACTGCGTTCTGATGCTAACAATTTTAACTCAGCCAAGGGAAAATTCCGGCTTTCTAGTAATTCTAGCAACTCTGTCCCGACAGCACCCGTTGCTCCTAAAATAGCGACACGATAAGATTTAGACAAACTGAACTCCTCCTTTAAGAGGTTATTAGGAATTTTTCTTTTTTGGACAACTGAAAAAATTAAGTATATCTGTACTGTTAAGTTCAACAGCAGATGTTAAATAATCAAGTTTGCATATTTTTGTGATCTTATCTCACTTTTTTGAGTCTATTAACCAAACTGTTATATCTGGCTGTTCCTAACTCATCTTAAATATTAGTGATATTCCACATTATAACAATTAGTTATAATAATCAGACTTCATATACTATCGTATAATGGCCTATTGTACCGCAAATTGCAAAAAAAGGAAACTTAAGAGCGATTAACATTTAGGTATTTTTAAGAAGTCCTATTTGTAACGTTATGTTAATGGAACTAGGGAAACTATGAGCTAAGAATATCATGAACTGTTAAGTTTCTTACTTTTAGCAGTACACTAGATATCTGCTCAAGGAGATTAAGCCTTGATCCTAAATGATGCTTGATGTGAAAATTGAGGTTCATTTATTCTGTTCCCGATACAGTAGCAGGAGACACAGAGTAGGAGACACAGAGTAGGAGGCGGAAAGGAAACCCTTCTCCTGTATGTGTTTTCGATTTTACCTTGTATCTCATGTACCTGCATACCTCCATAACAGTAAATAGCTAGACTTATCTAGAGTTTACATAGGATATAGAGCAGATTGCAAATCCATGAGGTACAAATTGAACAACCAAGGTTTGTACCACGCTGCACTATCAAACAGCAAGGGTCTTTGACCTTCTGCCTCCTGCCTCCTGCCTTGGTGTCTTTTGCTATATTTGCGGATAAAACACTCAAGATGGCGAAAACACAAGGCCATAAGCGATCGCTTCCCAGTGGGGTAGGCAATTGTAACTGATGTGTACTTAAAGATCAAAATACCAGAAAAATAGAGACAAAGCATGAAAGTTACCCAGGAAAAACTTCCCGCCAGTCAAATTGGTTTGGAAATAGAAATTACACCGGAAATTACTCAACAAAAATACGAGCAAGTCATTAAAAATTTAACTAAAACCCTAAATATTCCTGGGTTTCGCAAAGGCAAAGTACCCCGGAACATATTAGTACAAAGGCTTGGCATACCTAGGATTAAAGCAGCCGCCCTAGAAGAAATTATCCAAGAAAGCATTGATCAAGCAATTAAACAGGAAGCAATCACCGCTATTGGTCAACCCCAACTGCGATCTTCCTTTGATGATTTAATCAACAACTATCAACCAGGACAACCCCTGACTTTTGCCGCAGCAGTAGATGTAGTACCAGAAGTACAATTGCAAGAATACACTGGTTTACAAGCTAAAGCCGAAGAAATCAAATACGATCCGGCGGCAATAGAAAATGTCATTGAAGAGCAACGGCAAAAACTAGCCACATTAGTACCAGTAGAAGGCCGTGCAGCCGAAATCAATGATGTCGCAGTCATTGATTTTAAAGGTGTAATTGCCAAAGCCGAAGGTGACGATCCCGACGCTGAACCCACACCAATTCCTGGTGGTGAAGGAACTGATTTTCAAGTGGAATTACAAGAAGATAAATTTATTCCCGGTTTTGTTTTAGGCATAGTGGGGATGAACCCTGGGGAAACCAAAGAAGTAGCAGCCCAATTCCCCGATCCCTACGGTAACGAAGAACTAGCAGGTAAGCCAGCTTTGTTTACCATCACCCTCAAAGAAATTAAAACCAAAGAACTACCAGAAGTAGACGACGATTTCGTACAAGAAATTAGTGACTTTGAAACCGTAGAGCAACTGCGGACATCCTTAGAGGAACGGTATAAACAAGAAGCCGCAGACAAAACCAAAGAAAATCAGCAAGAAGCTTTATTAACAGAACTGCTCAATCATGTGGAAATAGACTTACCCACAACATTTATTGAGCAAGAAGTAGATGCCATGCTCAAACAAACAGCAATGAAGTTATCTCAGCAAGGCATAGATGTCAGAAAGCTATTTACCCAAGATGTGATTCCCCAATTGCGGGATAGATCAAAACCTGAAGCCATAGAGCGTCTCAAACGTTCTTTAGCCCTACAAGAAATTGGTAAACGCGAATCTATTGCAGTTACCCCAGAAGAAGTACAAGCAAGAGTCATAGAATTGATGGCAGAATATGCTGATCAAGAATTGGATGAAGACAGACTCCGGGGAGTTGTGGAAGAAGAACTGTTAACCAAAAAAATCGTTGATTGGTTACTGGAACACTCATCTGTAGAATTAGTTCCTCAAGGTTCTTTAACTGCTACAGAAGAAGCACAAGCAGCAGTTGAGGAAGTAGAAGAAACTGCTAATCCTGAGTAAAGACAGGAAGGGAGCAGGGGAGCAGGGGAGCCAGTGGTTCGACTACGCTCACCAACCGGGGTAGGGGAGCAGGGGGGAAAATTATCTTCTTTCTTCTTACTCTTCCTTCATCTTTCCTACTGAACTCCTCAACTCCTCAACTCCTAAATCCTGAATTCTGCTATATGAGGCATAATGGTTAACAGTTCACAATTTCATGCCATTTATTGTTAAATATTCTAGTATGCTTGTATCGCAGTCAGGAAATTACCCAATCACCAGCTTGAGTCCCATCGGTACTAGAAGCAATTCCACCAGCCCTAGTAATATTGTCCCGATGGTAGTAGAACAGTCCGGTATGGGAGAAAGGGCGTTTGATATCTACTCCCGCCTACTGCGTGAGCGGATTATTTTTTTAGGAACGCCGATAGATGATGTTGTGGCTAATTCTATTGTTGCCCAATTGTTATTCCTAGATGCAGAAGACGCAGAAAAGGATATTCAATTGTACATTAATTCTCCTGGTGGCTCAGTCTACGCAGGTATGGCAATCTATGATACAATTCAACAAATACGTCCCGATGTTGTAACCATCTGTTTTGGACTAGCCGCGAGCATGGGGTCCTTTTTATTAACATCTGGAACACCTGGAAAGCGTATGTCTTTACCTGACTCCCGGATTATGATTCACCAACCCCTAGGTGGCGCTCAAGGACAGGCCATTGACATTGAAATTCAAGCGCGAGAAATTCTTTATATTAAGGGTGAATTAAATCAGTTAATGGCCAAACACACTGGTCAACCTTTAGAAAGAATTGAAGCTGATACAGAACGCGACTTTTTCATGTCAGCAGAAGAGGCGAAGAATTATGGTTTGATCGATCAGGTCATTTCTAGACAAAATCTTCCCACAGCAGGGTAAAACGTCACCATTCTGAAATAAGAGGCTGATATGTCTAAGTACGACTCCCATTTAAAATGTTCATTTTGCGGCAAGTCTCAAGAGCAGGTGCGGAAATTAATCGCAGGTCCGGGAGTCTACATCTGCGATGAATGTGTTGACTTATGTAATGAAATCCTCGATGAGGAATTGCTGGATACCAGTACGGCGGCATCAGCACCACCACAGAAGTCAGAAGCACCTGAAAAACGTCGGACTCGTTCGTCTAATCTTTCTTTTAATCAAATCCCTAAACCAAGAGAGATTAAAAAATATTTAGACGAACACGTAATCGGCCAAGATGAAGCTAAAAAAGTGCTATCTGTGGCTGTTTACAATCACTACAAACGACTGGCTATTTTGCAATCTAAAGCCAATGGTAAAGCCGGGGCTGATGATGCGATAGAACTACAAAAGTCAAATATTTTGCTGATTGGGCCAACTGGCTGCGGCAAAACTCTGTTAGCTCAAACTTTAGCCAAAATCCTCGATGTTCCCTTTGCTGTTGCTGATGCCACAACCTTAACTGAAGCGGGGTATGTCGGCGAAGATGTGGAAAATATCTTGCTGCGACTGTTGCAAGTGGCAGATTTGGATGTGGAAGAGGCTCAACGGGGCATTATCTACATTGATGAAATTGACAAAATCGCCCGCAAGAGTGAGAATCCCTCCATTACCAGAGATGTGTCTGGGGAGGGGGTACAGCAAGCCTTACTGAAAATGTTAGAGGGAACTGTGGCTAATGTTCCACCCCAAGGCGGACGCAAACACCCATATCAAGATTGTATCCAAATTGATACAAGTAATATCTTGTTTGTCTGTGGTGGTGCGTTTGTCGGTTTGGAAAAGGTTGTGGATCAGAGAGTTGGCAAAAAGTCAATCGGTTTTGTCCAACCAGGAGAAGGTCAAAGCAAAGAAAAACGCGCTGCTGATACATTGCGTTATCTGCAACCGGATGATTTGGTGAAATTTGGCATGATTCCTGAGTTTATTGGCCGGATTCCTATGGTGGCTGTAGTTGATCCTTTGGACGAAGAAGCTTTGATGGCAATTTTAACTGAACCACGTAGCGCTTTGGTGAAACAGTACCAAAAACTGCTGAAGATGGATAATGTGCAGTTAGATTTTAAACCGGAAGCTTTGAAAGCGATCGCTCAAGAAGCCTATCGGCGCAAAACTGGGGCGCGGGCTTTACGAGGTATTGTGGAAGAATTGATGCTAGATGTGATGTATGAGTTACCTTCCCGGAAGGATGTAACTCGGTGTACTGTCACTAAGGAAATGGTAGAAAAACGCTCAACTGCGGAACTCCTAGTACATCCTTCTTCTTTACCTAAACCAGAATCAGCTTAATTGGTAATTGGTAATTGGTGATTGGTGATTGGTGATTGGTGATTGGTGATTGGTGATTGGTGATTGGTGATGATTAACTCACCAGTTATTAGTCATCATTCATTTTTAATTGTTAATTTTTAATTGTCACAAATGCCTTATATAAATGTTCGGGGTGTTGAGCATTATTATGAGTGGATCAAAAAACCATCAGATGTGATTAAACCAGTGATGGTTTTTATTCATGGTTGGGCTGGTTCAGCTAGATATTGGCGTAGCACGGCTGAAGCTTTATTAGACCAGTTTGATTGTTTACTCTATGATATGCGCGGTCTTGGGCGTTCTCACGCTCAACCTAGCCTAAAAATAGCCCCTAGTGATGAGAATTTAAGTTATCAATTAGAAGATTATGCAGAAGATTTAGTAGCTTTGTTAGATGGACTGCAACTTCAGCGTGTTTATATTAATGCCCATTCTATGGGTGCTTCCATTGCAACTTTGTTTTTTAACCGCTATCCCCAAAAAGTGGAAAAGGGGATTTTAACCTGTAGCGGTATTTTTGAATATGATGAAAAAGCCTTTGCTGCTTTTTATAAATTTGGGGGTTTAGTAGTTAAATTTCGTCCTAAATGGTTAGGGAAAATCCCTTTGGCTGATAGGATGTTTATGGCGAGATTTCTCCATCGTTCTATTCCTAAATCTGAAAGACAGGCTTTTTTAGAAGATTTTATTAATGCTGATTATGATGCTGCTTTAGGAACTATTTTCACTTCTGTGAGTCGAGAACAGGCGGAATTTATGCCGGCTGAATTTGCTAAATTAACTGTACCGACGCTGTTAGTTGCGGGGGAATATGACATCATTATTCCGGCAGAATTGGGGAAAAGAGCAGCAGCTTTAAATGATAAGGTTGAGTTAACTATTATTGCTGATACGGCGCATTTTCCCATGTTGGAAGATCCAACAACTTATTTGGAAAGGGTGAGGAATTTTTTAAATAATTGATAAGACGTTGTTTATAAAGTTGGTAGGGGTTTAGTATTTGTAGGGTGCTGTACTTTCTGGTCTAACACACCCTACGGATATTTCTGTGTAATTTCAGGATGTGCTTTTTTGTCTGAATCAGGATGTCCAAGATTTAAGGATTTTCAGGATGTGATTTTTGAATAGTAAATTACTCTAGATTCTAGTCGGTTTTAACCGACTTTAGCTTTTAGACAGGGAATTTATTCCCTGGATTATTAAAAACATTGAATTTTTTTGTATTTATTTTAACAAAGTTACAGCACTTTGCGTAACGGTTTGGTACAAAAATTTAGGACAAAATTATTACATCAAGCCGGAAACTAAGATATGAACTGTACCAGATAGACGTGCAAAGTGCTGTATCACAAAATTTACCAAATAAGTATTTACAATCACACTTAAACATAGTTATGATATTTAGTATTGTAAGGGTATTACTTATATCCGTGTTTTCAATCTTGCTTATATTTTTAGTCTAATCTGTCTACATCCTGGATTTAAACAATCATCTAACTCTGATTTTTATTACACCTCATCACCCAAGATTATCAAAAGGTAAACTCAATGGTAATGAATATTGATGCCAAATTAAACAACGCCCGCACTCTATTAAACGAATTAGGTAACTCAATTGCTAATTTAGTTAATTCCTCTCCTGATGTGTTTGCAGATCCTAGTATTAACTCTTCCTTAGAAGGTTTTTTAAGTGCTTTTAAAGAAGCGTTAGACAGATTAGAAAATCCCAGTTTTCGCATTGCTACCATCGGTACAACATCTTCTGGAAAATCAACCATAGTTAATGCTTTAATAGGTCGAAAAATTGCCCCTATTGAAGCAGGAGAAATGAGTGGAGGAGTTTTAACACTCAAACATTCTCCAGAGTCAAAATTAATTATTAAAGAAACAGAAGATGCAGCTTGGGAAACAGGAGAATGGACGGGATTAACTGATGATGATTTATATCAACGTATTCGTTCAGTCATGCACTCCTATCATGAAGCAAGACAGAAACGCGAATATGTAGCACCCCAAATAACTGCTTATGTGAGTTTATTACCAGCTTGTGATCCTTTTTTATTAGGTTTACCTCCAGGAATAGGAGTAGAATTAATTGATTTACCTGGTTTAAAATCAGTACAGGATCGGACTAATTTGGCAACTATTCAACAACAAGTTAATAAGGCATTTAGTTTAGTTGCTTTGGACTATATGCAGGTTGATGATAGTCATAGAAAACGATTATTAGAAGAATTAAAAAGGGTCGTTGAATATTTACAAGGGCGTACAGACTCGATGATTTTTATTTTAAATCGAGTTGATCAACGTGGTGCGGATGATTTACCTTTAGATGTGAGAATTAATAAGTTAAGGCAAGAGATTAAAGAGACTTTATCACTGGCTGAATTGCCTGATGTTTTACCATTTAATGCTCGTCTTTTATATTATGCCCAATGTGCTTGGGGTGCTGGTGCTTTAAATCAACCATCAGCAATTCATCACAAGACAAGATTACAATTTTTGAAAGCAATGTTTCAAGATTGTGCGGGAATAATTAGATTAAATGTCAAAGAAAACAGAGATTTAAAAAACTGGTTTCGTGATGTTGAAGATCAGGTAGAAGATAATGAAATTATTGATGATGAAACTATGCTACAAATTCTACTCTATGCTTTAGAATGGAGTGGTGGCAAAGAACTTTGGCGACGTTTTCAGGTCAGAGTAGAAGAATCATTTGATAAGTTGGTAATATTTCCTGCATTAGTGGAAGTATTTGAAAACTATTCTGCTTTATCAGAAGTATTAGATGTTCTGATTCAAACACGAAAAATTTACAATCAAGAACAAGTAGAACTAGAAAGAGAGAAAATAGCTAAAATTCGCCAATTTTTACAGACAAATATCAAAAAGATAGGTCAAGAGTTTAGATCAGAAATCGAGAAATTAATAGAAGGTTTAAAAACAGATGATCCTCAAGCTAGAATTAAGATTAAACAAGATGCTGAAAAAAAGGAGCGTAAAGGTTTTTCTTTGATTTTTGATGCAGTAAATGAAGTAGAAGGAGACTTAACAAAAGTTTTAGTTGTTCCAGTTCGTGATTCTTTAAAGAATAATTTAGGCAGTTTTGAATTAAGGGATAAACTTCAGGAAATTACATCACCTGCATTAGCTGATGACATTGCTAAAACCTATGATAATGTTAGTCGCAGACTGAGTAAATTTTCTCGACAGTCAGAATATTTATTCAAAAGTGTTAGGGCTGACGATAATAATGGCAAGAAAGAACTTGAACATGATGAACGCCATGTGAGATTATTATATCACTGTATGCGACAAGCTATATCAGTAAGAGCAGAGTTTTTTCTTCAAGGAAAAGCAAAACAATTTGAAGAGGCTTTAGAATCATTAATTGATGAACAAGTTAAAAGATTGAAAATCTGTTTATCAGAAGAAACCTTTGCATCTTCAATTAATCTTGAAAAGGCAGCTATCAGTGATTTACGCAAAAAATTATCTCAGAATTTACCAACCTTGCCAGAGCAATTTTTTGATTTAGAAGACAATATTAAACAAAATCGTGCTAAGAAAAAGGAGGTAGTTGGAAAGAAAACAGAATATGTAGAACGCACTAAAGAAGAAACTGAGGAGTATACAGAAGAAGAAGGTTCATGTTTCAAAAGTGAAAAAACAAAAACAAGACCGAAAACTGTTACTTACACAGACGTAGTAACTCGTGATATTACTGCTGATGTTGAATATGTGGAGTTGTTTTTACCATCTCCTGATTTAATGGCTAAACAATGGTTAAGTGGAATTGAGAAAGGAAAAAGCAGTTTATGGGATATTTTACTTGACTGGATTTTGCAAAGATTAGATTATGTTAGTAGTATTTTTGAAGAATCAGTTGATGATATTACTAACTTAGCTCAACGTGCTTTAGAACAGCAGTTAAGGATTATTGAGGAGAATTTTGAACAGGAAAAACAATTTTGGCAAGATTTTGAATTACATAAAAACCATACCAGTGTAATTTGTAAGAAATTAGAAGAAGATTTTAGTGAATCTTAATTCTGATTTTATTTGATGATTTTAGGGAGTGTGTAGTTCCCATTTCAAATCAATCTATAGAGATTCTATTTTTATCATTGGTATATGATTATGTTTGTTCAATTAGTAAATAAAATTTCTGATCAAATTCACTATGAAATTTCAACTAGATATCAATTTGCATCCGAGTATGATCATTTTTACCCTTCTTTGTATCTGGCTATTACAGCTTGGTGTGATCAGTTTAGAATAGATAAAGATGCCAGTAATTATATTCTTCAAGGACATAGATTTGAATTAGAAGAATTAACAAATCTCCTTTATCAAGAATGGAAGCCAAAAAAAAGAGAAAGGCTAACTTTTTCAGGTTGGGAATCATATTTAGAAATCAGCAAATTATATAAATTGCTTAGAAGGATTTTTGATAATCATAGAATGAGTAAAAGGAATGAAAATATGAAAATTATTGTACTTATCGGCTTTGTTATTGTAGCAGTTGGTTATTGGCTTTATGTAATTAATCGTCAAAAAGAACAAACACAACAACCAACTTGTAGGCCAGAACCAAGACAAAATGAAAATGTTTCTACTTCTCCATCTCCTGCAATACAAACTCCTCCAGTACAAAGAATTAAACAGTTTTTAGTTCTAGTAATTTCAGCATCACAAATAGACTTTCTCAAGTCAATTTTAGCAAAAGGACAGATTAGTTTTAGTGATGGAGAACAACTCTATGAATTGACAAAATATTTATGGACAGGTTCAGAAACAGACTATCAACAAAGAATATCTAACATTAACCGCTATTCAGTATCTCCAGAAGAAGAATCAGAATATGATATTTGTTTAGTCTATATTGAACTTCAGCGAACAGATTTAGGTTTTAATCCTAACGTAAATCAACTGGATAGATATGATGCTTTTCGTAAATTAAATGATTTAACAATTAACTTTCAAATATCACCTAGACTGCAAATGGAAGCCTACGGAAATTTTGAAGTTTATAGTCGCTAAAATTAGGAGAAAATAAAATGTTGATTGATGCTAGTTTCTTAGTTAAAAATAAAGAAATTGTAGAATGTTTATTAGATGGCTCAATGACACGCTATGGCGGCGTAATTAGATGGTCTAAATATACAGAAAAAGCAGGTCAAATAGTTTGCCATTTAGCAGAAACACCAGGACTAACTAATAAACTCGTAGATATAGCATTTTCTCCATTATTAGGTGGAACAAATATCATAGGTCATGGATTAACCTATCACAAATTAATGGGTATTGAAAAAACCCTATCAGCCGCAATGGGATTAACTCAAATAGCTGCTGGTGCAAGTGTTTTAAACTTGGGAGTAAGTATTGCTGGTTTTGCTTACATGGGTTATAAATTACATCAAATTCAAAACAAGTTAGGTCAAATTCAACAGTCTATGGAAGCAGGATTTGAGCGAATAACATCTGGCTTAAATAGAATTGAAAATAAATTAGACCAAGGTTTTAACAGAATAGAAGCAAGTTTAAATAGAGTTGAAAATAATTTAGATATTATCTCAGGACAACTGGCCTATTTATATCTATTAGTAGAAGATAATCGCCAAAAACAACAAAATTTAGCTAAAGCAATTTCTCACATTCAACAAGCAATGATAATAAAAGAAATTGCCTCATTAAATGCCGAATTAAACGACCGAAAACTATTCCCCAACGAATCACCAAGAGAATGTTTAAAAGTAGCTAATAGAGTCCGCCTATTTTTAGCTAACCAAGCCATACAAATTACTCCCGAATTAGACGCAGAATTAATGCTAAATACAGATATTGCCATTCAAGGTTGGGCAGTAGCAATAGCAACAGAAGTAAACTTACTCTTAGAACTTGGACAACATCAAGAAGCGAGAGAATTATTAGTTGTAGAAATTTCCAAATTTAAACAAGTTCTTGAAAGATGGAGTAATCAATTAATTAATAATGAAAACTCTTATTTATCTACAACTTATCGGTTTACACATTCTCGTTTTCAAGAACATATTACACCAGAGAGAGTAGAAAGAATTACCCAAATTTACCTCCAAGATTATACATTATCTGCTGAAGATATTCGCCGCAAAAAAACTAATATAGATGTAGAATTTCAAATGTCCTATAGTGGAAAATGGGATGAAATCTGGACACACCGCCAAATTGCTATAGCTGAATATTTAGATACCCTAAGCGAACTTTTAGCAAGATTAGATAGTTTACAATCTTTTGCCGTTTTATGTGAAAGTCAAAATGTCAAAAGTAGTAAAGATATTCTTCCTGATAATGATGGTGAGACAGGTTTGTATGTAATAATGATAAATCCGCAAGAGTAATGGATAAAATCTACCGATATGCCAAATTATTGCTAAAATTTGATTTAGCTGCTGACTTAACAGCTTTAATTCAAGAATTATACTCCCAACCGCCAATTGATGATATTACCAATGATGATATTATGGTAGAAATCAAAGCTGTGCGTCAGCAAAACCGCTAAACATGAAATTTTATTTACTCATTAACACGATGGGGTGATGATAGATTTATCTAAAATAGCAGAACAAACACCAACACAAAATGTTAATTTAGCCTTGAAATTTTTACCAAAGCTACCAGCAGAAGCTTATACAGCATTGCAACATATAGAGATAATAGCTTCACCTGAAGATTGGCAAAAAATCACCTATCAAATAGCACGTACTTTAGTAGATGCTCAATATGAAATCACTCATCGTCAAATTATGGAACAAATAAAGGTAGATAATTTAGATGAAATAGAATCTAATGATGATATTTTAGCGGCCGCTTTGAAACTTACGAGTTAGTTTATATTCCCTTACTCTTGGAGTCATTCTTGATTATGACACAGCAGGTAATGTCATAGGGATTGAAATTCTCAATGCTTCCCAAAAAATTAGAAACTTTCACTCATAGCATCAGATTACCTCTCTTCTTCCGTCTTCCTCTGTGTTCTCTGTGCCTGGAGTGGTTCGTTCAATCCATATTCTTCCGATAGAAAAGAACTAAAAAACCATAAAAAAAGTGGGTGAACAATAAAGTCACCCACCCAATAAATTACCATTTCAGAAATCCGTAACTAACCAACATTAGTTAACAACAACTCACGGGTTTCCGACTTTCTGACTTTTACCTGGCCATCATCATCTATATCCACAATAGCCTTATCTCCATCTGCTATTTCCCCAGAAAGAATCGCTTCCACCAGAGAATCTTCTAACAGACGCACAATCGCGCGGCGTAATGGTCTAGCACCGTAGCTAGGATCATAACCTTCCTGTACAACCTTCTCTTTAAAGGCTTCAGTCACTTCTAAGGCGATATTTTTCTCTTTGAGACGACTACCAACATCACGCAACATGATTTCTGCGATTTGCTTAACTTCATCCTTGTTGAGTTGAGTGAAGACGATAATATCATCTACACGGTTGAGGAATTCAGGACGGAAATAAGCCTTGAGTTCTTCGTTAACTAAGTTACGAATGCGATGATAACTAGCTTCTGCGTGATTATCAAATTCAAATCCTAAGCTGCTACCACCTTTTTCAATTACCTTAGAACCAATATTAGAAGTCAAGATAATTAATGTATTCTTGAAGTCTACTTTTCGACCTTTGGCATCCGTAAGATGACCGTCATCCAAGATTTGCAGCAGCATATTGAATACATCGGGGTGCGCTTTCTCGATTTCGTCGAATAGCAACACTGTGTAGGGTTTACGCCGCACAGCTTCCGTTAATTGTCCGCCTTCGTCGTATCCTACATAACCTGGAGGTGAACCAATCAACTTGGAAACGTTGTGGCTTTCCATGTATTCGGACATATCTAAACGCACCATTGATTCTTCCGAACCGAAGAAGTAAGCTGCTAAGGCTTTGGCTAATTCGGTTTTACCTACACCGGTTGGGCCAGAGAAGATAAAACTAGCAATGGGACGATTAGGACTTTTTAAGCCAACGCGGGCGCGACGAATGGCGCGAGAAACGGACGTAACTGCTTGTTCTTGGCCAATGAGGCGTTTGTGTAGGGTGTCTTCCAGGTGTAACAATAACTCGGATTCCGATTCGGTGAGTTTGTTAACGGGAACACCTGTCCAAGAAGCGACGATTTGAGCGATGTCTTCTTCGTTGACAATGGGAGTGTTAACAGTTTCCTGGTTTTCTTCTTGATCAAGTTTGGCTTGCAGTTCCAATTCTTGGATCCGCAATTGACCAGCTTTGCCAAAATCTTGAGTTCTGATGGCTTCAGATTTGGCTTTGATGGCGGTGTTTAATTCCTTTTTGAGTTCCTTGTTATTGACAATGCGGGAGTGACGTAAACGGACGCGAGAACCAGCTTCATCAATTAGGTCAATGGCTTTGTCTGGAAGGAAGCGATCGCTAATGTAACGATCTGCCAACTCAGCCGCCGCAATTAAGGCTTCATCAGTAATATTAACTTTATGATGCTGTTCATAGGCACTGCGTAAACCATAGAGAATATCCACAGTTTCCGCTACCGATGGTTCACCGACCAAAATGGGCTGAAAACGGCGTTCTAAGGCTGCATCCCGTTCGATGTGTTGACGATACTCATCTAAGGTAGTCGCGCCAATACACTGGAGTTCACCCCGTGCTAGGGCTGGTTTGAGGATATTTGCGGCATCTAAACCGCCTTCTGTCCCACCTGCACCCACTAGGGTATGAATTTCATCAATGACTAAAATGATGTTACCTGCGGTGCGGACTTCCTCCATGATTTTTTTGAGGCGTTCCTCAAAGTCACCACGGAAGCGAGTTCCCGCCACTACAGACCCCATATCTAAGCTGATTACTTGCTTGTCGAGCAAAATTTCGGGAACATCTTGATTGACAATCCGTTGGGCTAGACCTTCAGCGATCGCTGTTTTACCAACCCCAGGTTCACCAATCAAAACTGGGTTATTTTTGCTTCGGCGACCAAGGATTTGCACCGTTCTTTCAATTTCTTTCTGACGGCCAACTACTGGGTCTAGTCTGCCGTCCTGAGCCAGTTTGGTGAGATTTCTACCAAACTCCTCAATAGTGAGATTTTTATTGCGCTGGGAACTACTTCTGCCACCAGTGACAACTGCTGTATCTTCACCCAATCGGTTCATCACAGCAGAACGGATAACTGGTAAATCCACGCCTAGATTTTGTAATACTTTGGCTGCGACTCCTTCACCTGCCTCAGTTAAACCTAATAATAAGTGTTCAGTGTTTATGTAATTATGTCCAAGACCATAAGCTTCTCGGAAAGATTGCTCAAACAGGCTTTTTACTTTCGGGGTAAAAGGAATTTCGGGTGGTACAAAACCAGAACCCCGACCAATTATTTTTTCTACTTCCCGACGTGCTTCTTTTAGGTTTACACCCAAATCAGCCAGCACCTTAGCTGCAACACCTGTTCCTTCTCCCATTAGACCCAGGAGAATTTGTTCTGTTCCTACAAAGTTATGTCCTAGTCGTCGTGCCTCCTCCTGAGCTAACATGATTACCCTAATGGCTTCGGAAGTGAAGTGTTCAAACATAGCGGGTTCTTTCCCTCGTGCTGCTTGGACTTTGGGTGAGATAAAAGTTCACCCTCATCTAAAGTTTCTTGTATTTTCTTAAAGATAATGTATCTTTATTTAAAGCTGAATGGCAGTAGTGAGAGCCGTAAGTCTTAAGGCGTAGTAGCCGTCATGCAGCAAATAATGCTCGATTATAAGCAATTCGAGAGATTTATTCCTCTTAAGTTGTTGATGCCCTAATAACTGTATACTGGTATTAACTATGACAGAATTTTCCGGTGGTAAAGATCAACAACATCCTCTCTACAACCGCGATCGCCCTCTTATTGATATTTTACTCTCTCAAGATGCAACGGACTACAATTTATCAGAATTGGCTAGACTAAAAATTCGCTATCAAGGTTTTCCAGGGGCGCGAGACATTCAAATTAACATAGATAAAGTTTTGCAACGCTGGGGTTTAACCGAAGCGGAATTATTTGCCAAAACCCGTCAACTCCATGCACAAGGAGGAATTTATAAAAGTCGAGGCAAGAAAGAGGAGCAGGATTGGAATTAGTTGGTCGTCAGTTGTCATAAATTACCAATTACCAATTACCTATCCCCAGTCTGTCCTTGTTCTCGATAACTTCGGAGTTGTTGGAGGAGTTGTTCTTGGGATGAAGTGGCTGGTGCGGGGATGGTTTCTGGAAGTGGTTCGGGTGCGGGGTTAGTTTCTACTGTCTCTAGGGGTGTAAGTGTAGGATTAATAAGTAAATTGGGACTGCGTTCCAACAATGCTTGTTTTTGGGGAACAGGTGGGGTGATTACTACCGATGGCCGATTAACAGATGCTTTTAGAGAGTCCAAAGTTACAGCTACTTTAGTTTGTTCTTGTATGTCTTTGGTGGAAGAAACTAATTTGCTTAGACCATTAACTAATTGCAGCAGGTTTTGACGGAATTTAGGATCGCCCGTTAATTCATCTAAATCAGCAGTAATTTTTTGGGTATTTTCAAAGGTTGCTCTAGCTGCGTCTAAGGTTTGTTGCAGTAATACAATATTTTTAGGATCATTTAAACTTTTACTAGCATCTTTTAAATTAGCTGAAGCTTCAGCAGCATTTGCAGAGAGGGTTTCTAAGTTAGTTAATAATTTACCTTGGGTTAAACGATTAATTGCTGGTGATAAACTGGTAACTGTTTGTCTAAGTTCGTTACTGGTGGCTGTCATACTATTTAAAGCCCCCACTAAAGAAGAACGATTAGTAGTTACAAGATTGTCTAAGTTGCTTAATAATTTGCTGGCTTGTTTAGCTGTAACACTAAAATCCTGGGCTGTTGTGCCTAATTGCTCTGAAGTTTTACTAGCAGTGGCGGTTAATTGATTTGTGGAGCGCTGTAATGTTACCGCAGTCCCAGAAAATATCCCTAATTGTCCCCGGAAACTCTTACTTAAAGCTTGCAAATCCTTTGTTAAATCTGCAATATTAGCAGCAGCATTGGCTGAGGTTTCTAAGGTGCGATTTATATTGTTATAAAATTTTTCATTACTATATTGAGCCGCAAAGTTAGATGATTGACGTACCAATTCATCAACACTGATACCAATTTCACCTTTTAAGCGAGAACCATTACAAATAATCAAGTTGGAGTTACAGTTTTTATCTAGGGGTTTGGCTGCAATATTTTGAGGTAAATCCCCTTTTGGCGTAATATCTATAATATTTTCACTAATTAATCCACTTTGATTAGCTTCAATTAGTGCATTGCTGGGGATAGTCAAATTAGGTGAATCAATTTGAATTTCTACATCAATAGCATTTGTTCCCGCTTTCACATTGGTGATACTGCCGACTTTCACGCCACGAAACCGGACTGCTGAACCCTTTTGCATTCCTCCCGCGTTAGTAAATTCAATAATTGCTTTATAGGAAGTTTGTCCAGGGGTGATTCTATTTAACCATAGTAAAATTATTCCAAATGCACCTAAACCGAGCAGAAGTAACAATCCTACAGATCCTTCTCTCCTCATGCGTGCGGACGTGAAACCGCTAATTAGTTCTCGCATTTGTTCCTCCACCAAAAAAACTACACTTAGCATTTTTTTAACCGATAATTCCTTCATGGTACAGTCTCCCGGATTTATTCGTGGAATCAATCCAAAATCGAAAATCCAAAATCCAAAATTGAATCTGCTTAACCTACTACTTGAATTGGGCCTTGTACCTTACCACTCATGAATTGTCGAATTAAGGGATTTTCTGTGTGATCTATTTCATTTACTTTACCTTGCCATTGCACTTTGCCTTGATAAAGAAATACTATTTGGTCGGAGGTGCGGCGAATGGTACTATCTTGATGAGTGACGATGCAGTATGTACTACAAACTTGTTGGCTATGTTGTAAATCACGGATTAGATCTTCGATGACGGTGGAAGCAATGGGGTCAAGTCCGGCGGTCGGTTCATCGTATAATAAGACTTCTGGACTATCTGTGGGGTGTTCTGGGTTAGACATGATGGCGCGAGCAAAACTAACTCTTTTTCGCATTCCTCCTGAAAGTTCGGAGGGGTAAAGATGGCCTATTGCTGCTAAACCTACCATTTCTAGTTTTTGATTAACCAGTTCCCGAATTTGCGATCGCTTTAAATTGGAATTTTGATAAAGTAAAAAGCCTATATTTTCTTCTACTGTTAAGGAGTCAAATAGGGCTGCTTGCTGAAATACCATGCCAATTCCCACAGGATCAGCACCATCTTCTATTAACCCATTTCTTTTCACACCTTGAATATAAATTTCTCCCTCATCGGGTTTTAATAAACCAGCAATGACTCGTAAAATAGTTGATTTACCAGTTCCCGAAGGACCAATAATTCCTAATGCTTGTCCTCTATATATTTTCAAATCTACATTATCTAAAACTTTGTTATTACCAAAGGATTTAGAAATACCTTTTAATTCAATTAATGGTTCGATGATCTCTTGTTGGTTGTTGGTCATGATTGATTGTAGTTGACTGTTAACTGTTAACTGTTGACTGTTGACGGTTGACGGTTGACGGTTGACTGTTGACTGTTGACTGTTGACTATTAACTGTCACCTCTTCCTCCCTGTTCCCTGTTCCCTGTTCCCTGTTCCCTGTTCCCTGTTCCCTGTTCCCTGTTCCCTGTTCCCTGTTCCCTGTTCCCTGTTCCCTGTTCCCTGTTCCCTGTTCCCTGTTCCCTAAACAGTAAATTCATTACTGTCTTGACTGATGATTAAACGTAAAATTGATAGAATCAAGATGATTAAAAATAGGACTAAGCCGATAGTACAAGCATAGCTAATTTCTAAGTTAGTAAATGCTTGTTCATATAAATAATAAACTATTGTTTTAGAACTATTGAGTGGTCCTCCTTGAGTCATGATATACACTTCTTCAAAAACTTTAGTTGCAGCTATAGAGGAAATAACAGCAACTAGAGCTAAATAAGGTTTCATTAAGGGTAGGGTAATATCCCAATGTTTGATGATATTATCTGAACCATCAATAGCGGCGGCTTCGTAAATATCGGCGGGGATGGCTTGCAGTCCTGCTAAATAAATTATCATGTAGTAACCTAAACCTTTCCAAATAGTTACGGCCATGACGCTGGCTAAGGAAATAGGTACAATTCCTAATATTTTATCTGGACTTGTTAACCAGGGAATGCCGTCGGCAAAAATTCCTAAAGTTTTTAATATTTGATTTAGTAATCCGTTTTCTGCATATAACCATTTCCAGGCAATACCGGCAACTACCATAGAAATAACCACGGGGGTATAGTATGCGGTTCTAAACCAATTCATACCCCGCAGCTTTTGATTGACTAAAATGGCTAAAATTAAGGGTAAGAATACTAAAATTGGGACAACGCCGATGAGATACCAAATTGTGTTTTGTAAAGTTTGCCAAAAAACGGGGTCTTTTGATAATTTGATAAAGTTTTTAAAACCAATCCATTGGGGTGCATCGCCGATATTTTCATAACTGCTAAAACTCAGATAAAAGGCTTGAATGGCTGGCCAAAATACAGTGAATGTTAACAGGGTTAATGCTGGGAATAAGAATAAATAGGGGATGAGTTTTGAGCGAGTTACAATCCATTGTTTTGATGTTAATTTAGACATATAGAACTAATATTTGATTTTTGAAATATGCGTAGGGTGTGTTAGCGATAGCGTAACGCACCATTATCAAGGGTTTGGTGCGTTACGAACTCCGTTCTAACACACCCTACAATACCTAATTTTGTTCAAAACTCAAATA
>JBJTUF010000336.1:0-8737 GCA_046080565.1 Cuspidothrix sp.
GCGTTGTCCTGCGGTTCTTCTGGGGTCTTGTAAGTCTGTGAATGCTTCTATAATTGCTATTTCTGACATTTTTCTTACTCATAGATGCCTGATTATCTCTACCATTTTATCCTCTTTTTTAGAATGAAATAGCCCTGATAAACTTCGGCATTTTTCAACTTTTGGGCGTTGCTGTCTTTTGCTGATAAAATTGGGGCTGTTTTGAGAGGCCAATCTATGGCTAAATCTGGATCATTCCATAAAATAGAGCGATCGCCTTCTGGTGTATAATAATCTGTAGCTTTATACATAACTTCGGCAACTTCTGAAAGTACCAGAAAACCATGTGCAAAACCTGGTGGTATCCACAATTGGCGTTTGTTTTCCGCGTTGAGTTCACAACCTACCCACTGGCCAAAGGTGGGGGATTTTTTTCTAATATCTACGGCAATATCATAAATTGCCCCCACAATGGCGCGAACTAATTTACCTTGGGGTTGGATAATTTGATAATGTAGTCCTCTGATCACATTATATTCAGACTTGGAGTGATTATCTTGGACAAAATTCGGCGTAATGCCTAGTTTTTCTGTGAATGTTTTCTGGTTATAGGATTCCAAAAAAAATCCCCGTGAGTCTTGAAAAACTTTCGGTTCTATGATAGTAATATAAGGGATGGACGTAGGGATAATGTTCATTATCTGGGGAATTTTTGATAATGTTTGGCAATATCATACCATAGCATCTCCATTCTATGACTTGAGTTCCATTCAGGGATAAAATAGCGATCGCATTCTCTACTAAACATAATACCTACCAAAAAACTCTCTTATGCTCAAGACACCTATTCCTAACCCCAATATTCGCCAACTTCCCACATTTATCTCCATCGCTGAAGAAAGATTGCACCTTCAGCAGCGACTTGCAGCAGCTTTTCGCTTGTTTTCACGATTTGGCTTTGATGAAGGTATAGCTGGACATTGGCGGTTAATTATTCCTAGACTCAAGACCTATATATGCACCAATCAAATCTAGAATTATATTATCAAAGCGAATTTCTCCATCATGAAAAAGCTAAAAATTTAATAAAAGAACTGAATCTCAAGGGAAATGAAAAAATTTTAGATATTGGATGTGGTGATGGCAAAATAACTGCCCAAATCGCTGCTTATGTCCCCCATGGAACAGTTTTAGGAATTGATAATTATGATCCAATTCTTAATTTTGCTAGAACAAAGTTCCCAGAAGACATTTATTCTAATCTGAGTTTTGCATCCGGTGATGCTCAAAATCTAAATTTTATCAATGAATTTGATGTAATTGTATGTTTTGGATCATTACATATTATAGTTAATCATCTCCCAGTTTTTTTAGGTATAGTAAAAAGTCTGAAAAGTACTGGTAAATTTGCTTTACTTGTGCCATGTCAAGGTAAACCGGAAGTAATCAATAGCATAGTGGCTGATTTAATTAAAAATCAAAAATGGCAAAGTAGCTTAGGTGATAAAGTGGTTTATGGTTTTTATCAACCAGAACAATATTGTCAATTATTAAAAGATAGTGGACTGAATGTAGAAAAAATAAATACTTACCTAGAGCGTATGACTTGTGAAACTAAAGAAATATTTGCAACCTGTTTACGACAGACCTGGATTTCTTTAAGTAGTAGAATACCCACTACTTTATATGAAGATTTTATGGCTGAACTTATAGAAAACTACTTAGTATATAATCGTCCACAAGATGATGGTGCTATCATTTATCAACAAATGTGGTTAGAACTGGAAGCCACAAAGACCACCAAAGCATATTAGGATATAGGTAGTGGTGCAAAATAAATTGCATATTTAAGAAAAATGACACACAAGAAATACAGAGATTTCTATAGTCATAGATATGGATCTATGTTACTCATCATCAGCAAATGATACACAAGGACTATCAATTTCTACTGCTGGCGTGAAGGAATTGCAGAAAGTGATAGTAGTAGAATTAACTTGTGATTCATCAGGGTGAGTACATTGTAAATTAAGATAAAAAGCACAGTCTTGACAAATAGTTCTAGATGATACTGGTGTTAATTCCATAGAATCTGATATAGTCGGTATTTCATAAAAATACACCAGATTGCAGATCAAGGAGCTACAACATCTAAATTGAAACCATACACAAAGCCAGTTTTACTCCTGACTCATGCTGTCAATAAAACCCACTACTTTGGATTTCAGGTAGTGGGACATAGCAGTAATTAACGATGTCATATCTATAATGTGTGGTTTTTGTAACCAATTCAATTGTTTAATGTAAAAATTGGATAATTATCTTGCGTTTATAGCAATTAGTTTACCAGGTTCGTAAATTACAAAATTATCTGCGTTTATCTGCGTTCATCTGCGTTTTATGACTACTGCTTCTACCTCACTTGAATTGTAATTGCCATACACTACACTGTACTGACTTATATTATTTTAATAAGTTTGTCTATTTCAGTTATTTTTGCTAAATAAAATAAATAATCCTATGAAGCGGTATGCAGTTGAATGAGATACGAACTGAAACTAAAAAATCATACAGGATAAGGCTTTACCCTACCTCTTGCCTCCTGTTATAAACTATCCATACTTAATATTAAATCAACGTGAGTGCTAAACGTCTGCCAGAAACTACTGCCCATCTGAGAGTTACCCGTCAATCTTGGCAACAAGGTTTTCTTGAAGGTGAGGTTAGCGCTGGTAATTTTCAGTGGCATTTCCAGTGGCATTTCCTGCGGGGGGAACTTTCTGTTAAGCCTTCTCAGGGTCGTGCTTTGATTAAAGAACCGCTAGGCCGCTTTTTAGAACAACAAGATTATCAGTTAGAACCTGGAGGGGATTATGCTTTTACAATTCGGGCTGAACTTTAAATTAGTAAATTAGTTGTCAGTAAGTCGGTTCAGATATCTTTCAATTAAGAGAATGGCGACGATATCATCTATTGGTCTGGGCGGTTGACGCATTCCCTTGGGCAATATTTTAGTAATACCTTGAGGTGGGTACATCTGCCAGTAGCGATCGCGTGCTTCTAAAGTCGTGTAACGTTCATCAACTGAAATAATATTAATCGGCTGATTTAATTCTTGATGTAATCGTTGTTTCCACTCTTTAGCGGTGGTTTGATCCCCCATCACCATTAAGGATACAGGAAATTGTTGCAGTTGTCTTTCAATATTAGCGATCGCCTCATTCGCTAATACAACTTCATGATATAACAATTGCCGATCTAGTCCCATCACCCCAATCCCACATTTATCACGACCGGGATCAAATCCTAAAATTACAGGTTGTGTATTAGTCATTTGTTCGTTGTCAGTTGTCAATTGTCAGTTGTCAGTTGTCAGTAGGAAAAATTTTCTCCCCTGCCTCTTGCCTCTTGCCTCTTGCCTATTACGTACTAAAAAGAATTTCCCCATTTAAAAGAGCCACTAATTTAACTTTCAACGGGCCCACAGTATAAATATCTTCTGCGGCTATAGCTTTAACCTCTACTTCTTGCTGTGTTTGCTGTAATTGGTTAACAAACCGTAAAAAAGTTCCTTCTATTTGTACATCTTCTACTATTCCCGCATTACGAGCGCGAAATTGCGAAGCGGAAATGAGCAACTCTAAACGCTGACGTACTTGTTCAGATGTCATATTTTTAGAATCGGCCGTAGTTGTAGCTAGTACCTCCCTGGTAGAAAATACCAACTGATTGCGCGCAGCATCGGCAAAAAATTCTATTTGATTTTCCCCTCTAACATAATTACCTGCGGAAAAAATTCGCACCACATATTCTCGACCATCTTGAATTTGTGCAGTTAGTTGCTGAATTTGAGGCTGAGTTACGCGCAGAATTTCTTTATTGGCAGGGGCAGCGCCAGGTTCAGACAAAAGAATATTCGCATTGCGGTTAGCTTCACGCAGAATTTGGATAATTACCTGCTCTGCTGCATTAGGTTTTTCTATGGTAACTAACCCAGCAGCTATGACTTGTCCCCGGACTAAGGCTAATTTACCTAATCGGAGATCACGATAGGACTGATAATATTTTTCTAGCCTGGCTACTTCCTGTTCTAAAAATTGTTGTTGTTTTTCTAATTCTTGTAAGCGAGATTCTCTCACAGCGATAATTTCCTCTCGCTGTTTAATTTCTAAATTCCGATTTTGAATTAACTTATCTAATTTAGCAATTTTGCGATCGCGTTTTTCAATTGCCGTCTTAGCTTCCTTAATTGCTGCTCTAGCTTCATCATACAATCTTTCCCGTTCTGCCTTTAACTCAGCTACTGCCTTTTGTAATGTCTGGCGCTGATTGTATAAAGTTTGTAATTCTGTTTTAGCCTGTTGATACTGAATTACTACCTCACCCAGACGTTTTTGATTTTCATTCAATCTTGCTTGGGTTCGAGCCTGTTGACTTAGAGTTTTATTTAACTGAGTTTGTGTGGCTTTTTGTTTAGTATTTGCCGCTTGCAAAGATTTATTAATAGCTTGTAATTCTTTTTGTGCCTGATTTTGTTGTTCTCTGGCTTTATTTAACTCTAGCTCTACCTGACTTTTTTGACTTTCAGCTATTTTCAGTTGTTCTCGGTTTTGTCCCAAGTCGCGTTGAATATCCTCCAACTCAAATACGCCCTTGCGTAAACCCTCATCAGCCGCAAATAGAATGGCTAAAGTTGACGCTGAAATTAAACCACCTGTAAAAATAGTCACAATTACAGCAGTTTTTTTCGGACGTAAATTGAAAAGTGAGAGACGTGCCTTACCGACCCGTGTGCCAATGCGATCGCCCACGGTAGCAATTACGCCCCCCAAAATTAAAATTGCTGCAATTAGGATGTACCCAGTCGTCATTGTTAGCTATAGCAATGCTTTCATATCCAGCCTACTACGTTCCACCATTCCTTGGAGGTAAATGGAATTAGGCCAAAGGATAACTGAGGTAATTTTTGACATTTTCCTGTTTGATTATCAATACAGAATACAGGAGTCAGGAGTCGTAAAAAAGAAATTCTACAACTCCTCACCCCATGTACCTTATTTTTTAAGTAAATTGCTTGCTTAAAGCAACAGGTTTATGCACAGTAATCTTCTTTTTATGAATGGAAATCATTTTTTTCTCGCGCAAATCTCCCAGTAAGCGGGTAACAGTAACACGAGTAGAACCAATGGCTTCCGCGATCGCTTGATGAGATAACTTCAAATCAATGGTAATGCCATCAGCGCAAGGTACGCCAAAATCTCGACAGAGAATTAATAGAAAACTGATTAACCTTGAACCCATATCACGGTGAGCAAGAGTTTCAATCATCATCTCCGTCTGAAGAATGCGCGAAGACAGACCCCGCAACATTAACATTGATAATTCTGGATTTTCCTTGAGTGCTTGCTCTACCTGCTCAATAGGAGCAGAAAGCAACTCTACAGTGGTAAAGGCCACCGCATGATAAAATCTATCAGACTTATTTCCTGTCAGTAATGACAGCACACCAAAAACGCTATTTTCCCGAAGCAGAGCTACCGTTATTTCTTCTCCTGCCTCATACACCCTCGACAGTTTCACCGCACCCTTGAGAAGAAAATAAACTCGTTCAGCAGGATCTCCTGGAAAAAAGATCGTCTTATTGCGTTCAAACGTTTCCACAACCGGAGGAAATGCCCCGGTTGCCATCTGACGAAACACATTTGCTAGGGCTTTGTCTTGTGTCACGATCATCTCCCTTCCCCTACCCAATGCCAGAAAAACAAAAACTAATTACCTAAGAATACACCTGAAAAATCAATAAAGCACCGTCAAGCTTTCTGTTTTTTCCTATACTCAAATTCATAATTGCGTCTGCTTCGTTTATAATGATACCCAATTGTTGTTCCGTTTAGCTAGTAATTATTGATAAGTAGTTTCACAGATCATACTGAAAAAGTTATGCGGCGAAAATTTATAAATTCCTTGAGAATTTTTGCAAACATCATCACCTTTTTTCGGCTAGTTATTGCCCCCTATTCCACCATTTTGGAAAATCTCTAGCCCAACAAAGTCAAACTAGGGTCAGATTCTAGTATGCTCCTAATGATGAATTACATTAGCAATTTCTATGCTGAATCTGTCTGGAAAAAATGCCCTAGTTACAGGTATTGCCAATAACCGTTCCATTGCTTGGGGAATAGCCCAACAACTCCATAAAGCCGGAGCTAATTTGGGCATTACCTACTTGCCAGATGACAAGGGTAAAATGGAAAAAAAAGTTGCAGAATTAGTAGAACCTCTTCAACCTAGCTTATTTTTGCCCTGCAATGTCGAAAATGACGAGCAAATTCAATCTACTTTTGCAACCATCCGGCAAGAATGGGGAAAGATAGATATTTTAGTTCATTGTTTGGCCTTTGCTCAAAGAGAAGATTTGACAGGAGGCTTTAGCGAAACTTCTCGCTCTGGCTTTAAAACAGCTTTAGAAGTTAGCACCTATTCACTCGTACAATTAAGCGGTGCAGCGAAACCTTTAATGACGGATGGTGGTAGTATTATAACTCTTACATATTTGGGGGCGGTTCGCGCCATTCCTAACTACAACGTCATGGGTGTCGCCAAAGCTGGCTTAGAAGCTAGTGTCCGTTATCTAGCGGCAGAACTTGGCCCACAAAACATCCGCGTTAATGGGATTTCCGCCGGCCCTATCCGTACCCTAGCCTCCTCTGCCGTCGGTGGTATTTTAGATATGATTCACCACGTCGAGGAAGTAGCCCCCCTACGTCGCACTGTTACACAACTGGAAGTAGGCAACACCGCCGCCTTTTTGTGTAGTGATTTAGCAAGCGGTATCACTGGACAAATCCTGTATGTAGATGCAGGATATGAAATTATGGGAATGTAAGTTAGAGGCAGGGGCAGGGGAGCAGGGGAGCAGTTTTTTCCACTGACAACTAACAACTCACAAATGACAAATAATCAAACACCTCGGATAGCTTCAGTTCACCGTAGTACTGGTGAAACAAATATTCATGTCACTATCAATCTAGATGGTACAGGAATTTGCAAAGTCTCTACAGGTATTCCCTTTTTAGATCATATGCTCCATCAAATCGCCTCCCATGGGCTTTTTGACTTGGATATTCAAGCTCAAGGTGACTGGGAAATTGATGATCACCACACCAATGAAGATGTGGGTATTACCTTGGGACAAGCTTTATTTCAAGCTTTGGGTAATAAAAAAGGAATTGTCCGCTTTGGTAATTTTCTTGCTCCTTTAGATGAAGCCTTAGTTCAAGTGGCTTTAGATTTTTCTGGACGACCTCACCTCAGTTATGGTTTAGAAATTCCCACACAACGAGTAGGTAATTATGATACACAATTAGTACGAGAGTTTTTTGTGGCCTTGGTCAATCATAGTCAAATGACATTACACATCCGCCAATTAGATGGTATTAATTCCCATCATATTATTGAAGCAACATTTAAAGCCTTTGCTAGAGCCATGCGAATAGCTGTGGAAGTTGATCCTCGTCGTGCAGAAACCATTCCTAGTTCTAAAGGTGTTTTATAAAAGTTCTCAGTATGGGTTAAATTGGAGTTAGTTCTAAATAGTCGGTAGTTGGTAGTTTTACAGCCATGAATTCTGTTGTAGATAACTTCGATACTCAACAAAATCCCATAGATAAACAACCAGTAGTCCTGACTTCTGAATTGCGAAAAGTCTATCGTACCGGATTTTGGCTCAATCAAAAAGTTGTATCTCTCAAAAACTGTTCTTTACAAGTTTACCAAGGTGAAACCTTTGGTCTGTTGGGTCCTAATGGTGCGGGTAAAACCACATTGTTAAAATTGTTGCTGGGAATTATTCGCCCGACATCTGGACGGGGATTATTGTTAGGGAAACCCATAGGGGATGCTAAAGTTAAGCAACATATTGGTTATCTCCCAGAAAATCCCTATTTATACGACTATCTGACCGGTTGGGAACTTTTGCAGTTAGCAGCAGGGTTGTTTCAAATACCCCAAAAGTTACAACATCAACGTATTGCCCAATTATTAGAATTAGTTGGGTTATCCCAAGCGGATGCTCGGAAAAAGCAGATGCGACGTTATTCTAAGGGTATGCTTCAGCGTGTGGGTATGGCGCAAGCATTAATTAATGAGCCAGATTTGGTTTTTTTGGATGAACCTATGTCTGGACTTGATCCCCTGGGTCGTTACCAAATGCGAGAAATTATTCTCTCTTTGAAAGCATCGGGGAAAACGATATTTTTTAATAGTCATGTTTTGAGTGAGGTGGAACAAATTTGCGATCGCGTGGCTATTTTGGCTAAGGGAGAATTAATCTGTTCTGGTTCTTTGAATGAACTATTAGGTAATCAAAATACATATCATGTCAAAGGTCAAGGAGGAGACAGAGAAATATTGAAAAAATGGATCAGTAATTTAGAATTTGGGGTTGATAGTTATTGGCAAGGTATCCTTCAAGAAGATTATTATGATTTTTTATCTAGTCTGCGATTGATGGGAGGCAAAATTATCACCATGAATTTATCACGGCAGTCTCTAGAAGAGTTTTTTATTCAAGAGATTCAAAGCCGAAATCATCCCCTAACCTAGTAAAAGGCTAACAATTTTTGGTTCATCAGTACATAGTATGCTAAACTAATATTTAAACTTCCAAGTAAGCAAGCATCTTAATCGGAAATTATCAAAATTTCTAAATCCATAAGCAGAACGTTTAATCAACTTGAGTTTGTTGTTAATACCCTCA
>JBJTUF010000337.1:0-9368 GCA_046080565.1 Cuspidothrix sp.
GCCGATAATTTCCTCAGGTTGATTATATCCAAATATTTTGAGGTGAGAACTATTGAGATAGATATACTTGCCTTGAGTATCAACAATGCCAATACCATCACTAGCTGATTCTATGGCTGTTAGTTGTTGTTGTAAATAATCTTCTGATTGTTGCCTTTCAGTAATATCTACACCTGTACTAACGATATATTCTATTTCATTTTCATTATCAAAGAAAATAGTATTTGACCAAAGAATTAATCTTTGTTCACCATTTCTGGTTAGCCAATTTGTTTGATATTCTTGAGATCGTTTATTTACAACTATTTGTTGAAAAATATCTTGAATCAATGGCTGATCTTGTGCAGATAAAAATATATTCCAAAAACATCGCTGAATTACTTCATTATAGTTGTAACCAGTAATTTGTTCACAAGCTCGATTAAACCGGACAATCTGCCCTTGAGTATCAAGTACCATGACTAAAACACTGGCTGTATCCAAAACACTAGAAATAAAGTTGCGCTCAGTTTTCAGTGATTCTTCGACAGATTTCCGTACCCTGATTTCTCTATATATTAAATAGTAAATTATTATAAAGATAATGATACATATAGTAATAGAAGTTACCATATAAATCATTAGATTATCTATATTTGCTTTTAATTTATCAGCCTGTTGTGTAAGTAATAGCGAATCACTTTGAGAAATTTTATCTATTTGTTCATATATAGACTTGCTAGATATTTCTTTCTGATTTTCCAGAAAAACCTCTAAAGCTCTTTTTCGACTATTGCCTTGACTTAAATCAATATTTTCTTTAATTCTATATATTTTTGTTGCTATTTTTGATTCTAAAATTGCCAGTTCTTGCTGAATTTCTGGGGTGACTCCCTCTAATTTTTTTAGATCACCAATTTCCTCATTAATTTTTATTATTGCTTTTTGATATTTTTGTAAATAAACTTGCTCTCCTCTGAGCATATAATTATTTTTTTCATTTTCTGCTTGTTCAAGATGCAACATTAATTTTGGTTGAGCATGAATCTTTTCTAAGGTCTGGTATTCTTGATTGTTGGTTTTGATAATATTTTGCAAATTTTGATAAGAAAAGATGCCAATCATGCCCAGAATTGATGATGTTATGCCAAACCAAGCGGTAATTCTAATCAAGAAGAGTTGATGGTTATTCTTTTTTTGGTTACTTTTTTTATTGACCAATAGTAATCCGTCTAAATTACGGCGCATTTCTAACTGGTTCATCACTTGCTGGGCGATAATTTGCAAGGCTTCCAGTTGTTGAGGCGAAAGTTGTCTGGGGACATCATCAATTACACACAATGTTCCTAGACCATAACCTTCGGCATTAATTAGAGGTACACCTGCATAAAATCGGATATTTGGTTCAGATGTGACTAAAGGATTATTCTCAAATCTTTTATCTTGTATCGCATCGGGAACAACAAACACATCTGTTTGGGAAATAGCGTGAGTGCAAAATGCAATATCACGGGGTGTTTCTGGAGCTTCTAATCCAACTTTAGACTTAAACCATTGCCTATTGCTATCAACTAAGCTGATTAAGGCGATAGGTGTGCCACAAATATAAGCTGCTAACCTAGTCAAATCATCAAAGGCGGCTTCTGGTGCAGTATCCAGAATTTTGTATTGTAAAAGAGCTTCTATTCTAGCAACTTCATCATGATGTACTGATTTTTTCATATTAAAACATAGTAATTTTATCATTGATCTTAAAATAAAAATATGTTGAGAATCATGAATTTTTTTTCCAACATATTGATGGAATTTATCTTTGATATTTTGGATAGGCTAGGTATCGGTTGATTGTTAGAGCTAATTGTATTGTTACTAACAACTAACTATAGTTTAACACTCTCAAAATCCTATTGCCTGTTACGAATCTACACAAGTATGTATAGTTGTAGCAGGCCACCAATTCAACCCTGGTCTGATCAGTGGGTTGGTCTTAATCTTGAATGTATTCTTGTCCTGAGATTAAAGCCATTTCAGCGCGAACAAATTCTCTACCTAAATAAGCAGCATGATCTAAGAAACTTATCTGAGATTCTTGATTTTCTTCAAAAATCTTTATACATAGTTCTTTGGCTGTGCGGCCGCTAAATACAGTTGTGTGGGTTCTTTCGAGTTTACCTCTTACGGGAATTACCTTGCCTGTTTCGGGATCTACTGCTAAACCCCGGTCATCAATGACATTAGTAAAGTGCTTGGCATAAATCAATCTTTGATTGGGGTCTATGTAGATAATAAAATAACCGTTGGGGTCAAGATCAATATGACGGTGGGACAGTTTATTATCAATTGCTGTTAAATCTTCAAGTAGTAAATCCATAGCTGTTGTCAAAAGTAAATTGATGGAGACGTATTTTTAGATTACATCTTTAGTGTAATTCTTGGTAAGGATTCAGGATATAGAAAACTTGATATGGCATGGAACGGGGAAGAGGGAACAGGTAACAGAAAAATTTTCTTCATCCTTTATTGTGATAGCGAAGGGTGGCGAAGTCATACTCCTGATAGCATAGAGTGACGTTAGCCATAACCCAACAAATACGTTGGGTTGCGCTGTCGCTTAACCCAACCTACAAAAAATGGACAAGGTATTACTAATTAAAGGGTAATTCTGCATTAATAGCATCTATTTCTTGTTGTTCGATGTGATTCACTTCTCGCACCCAAGGGAGAATAATTTGCCCTAAACGGTTGTTATAAAAGCGGTGGAGACTGTGATTAGGGGTAGCTGGAAACCCTCGACGTTTTTTATGTCTACCTCCAGCACCAGGATCAAAACTTTGGATACCGCGAGCGATCGCCCATTCAATTGGTGCATAATAACAAGCATCAAAATGTAAGCAATCTATTTGTTGAAAACTACCCCAATAACGTCCATATAATTGATCTTCTTTAAATAAACAAAAGGACATTCCCACGGGATAACGCGGATCTTGCTGATTATAAGCAGCAAAAAATACGACCCGATGGCGATAATTATGATATAACTGTTCAAAAAATCTCTTGGTTAAATATTTACTACCCCACCAACCAAACTTATCGCATGTATCAGCATAGAAATCATACATTAAAGGAAACAAAGCATTAGGAATTTCCTCACCTGTTAAAGCTTGTAGTTTTAAACCTGCTTTTTCTACAGCTTTGCGTTCTCGCTTAATATTCCGTCTTTGGTTGGCATTGAATACAGTTAAATAATCATCAAAAGATTGAAACCCGGTATTTCCCCAAATATAACTATGATGTAACCAAGTTGTAAAACCTTGTCGTTCTAAAAGTGGTCTCCATTGGGGATCAACATAGAGAAAATGACAACCAGAAATACCATGTTTGACACAAAAATTATCAATTTCATGGAGCATTAAAGCTGTAATTTCTTCTTCATTTTCTCCAGGAGCAATTAAAAACCGATAACCTTCTGCGGGTGTAAATGGGGTCATTCCCAAAAGTTTTGGATAATACTCTATTCCTAACCGAGAGGATAATTCCGCCCACTGATGATCAAAGACAAATTCCCCTTGGCTATGTCCTTTTAAATATAATGGTGCAGCAGCAATTAAAGTTCGATCTCGCCAGACAATTAAATGATTTGGCAACCAACCAGCATTAGCTATTGCACTGTGGGATATTTCCAAATTATTCAACCAATGCCATTCTAAAAAAGGAGTTTTTAGAGGTAGGGCTAAAGCATCCCAAGCTAATTGGGGAACATCAGCAATGGTTTGTGTCCAGACAAAAGAATATTTAGGTTTGTGTTCTTTAAAAATTGACATTTTAAGTAGGTTGGTGTTGAAAATTGTCGTGATGGTAAGGCAAGAGGCAATAGGTAAGAGGCAAGAGTGAAGAAGTTTTGAGGTATTTTACGTTTCTTCTCACATTTTGGGTATCTCACATCCACCTACTTAGATTGTGAATCTAGGTTTCAATTTTGCGATAGTGAAGAAAAACTTCTTGCTCAACTCTACATACTTCTAGTAATTCTAACTTAGGCGCAAGATCAGCTAAAAATCCTATACCGCCAACAGGTGAAGGGGCAATACTACCCCCTAGAATTAAGGGGCAAATAGTTAGCCAAATTTCATCAATTAAATTAGATGCAAATAAAGATGCTACTAATTGTCCTCCTCCCAAGATAGCGAGACGGTCAATTTTTAACCCTGTTAAATATTTTAAAGCAGCCAGAATGTCAATTTCTCCTGTGGGAGTTTCAAACACCAAAACTTGCTCAAATCCAGGATTTTCTTGCCAAAAATTAGCTCCTAGAGAGGTTGTCAGTAGCCAACGTCTGACAGGTTGTTGAAAAAATTTAATGTCCGGATTCAGGTTTCCTGAAGGGGAAATCACTATATGAACTGGTTGGGGTTGCTTCTTGGCATTTATTCTTTGTTGGAAGAGTATTGTCTCAGATATGGTAATTGTAGTACCGTAAGCACGAAGAGTAGCAGCACCAAATAAAACGGCATCAGAGGTAGCAATTTGCTTTTCTAGGTGTGCTTTATCAGCCTTTGAGCCAAATCGAGCAGGCGATCGCCTAAAATCTGCAATTTTACCATCAGCACTCATGGCTAAAACTACTGTGGTATGAGGACGATGTTCCATGGAAATTTTTTTGTTGAAATTTACCAACAATCTATAGTAGTTACAACACATTTTTGATGAATTTTACACCATTAATATTCCTATGCAACACCATTCAATATTCAATCTACATTTTATGTTTTTTCACATATCATGTTTATGTTTACAGCTAATAAATCAATAAGATAATCTGGACTTACCCAAAACCTACTTTCAATACCGTCATTGCGACGGAAGGAAGCAATCTCAAACCCCTAGATTTCCTTAAAATGAGTAAGTCCTAATAATTTTAGGTTAGCTTGAACAAAGTAAAACTCAATTAAAAAACAAAATTTTTGTTTTTGCCTGATATATCTTATTTTTATTAGCTAATTAAGTAAAGTCACATAAATAATTAAAGGCTTGTAGTTAGGGCTTCAGCCCTACCTTGAGAGTATTAGCTCTCACTACCAGGCAAATTTAATATTTATGACTTTACTGAATATATAGGACTATGATTTGATTTCTGAACGGAACTCGGTACACCTTTATATTCTCGAATCCTCTTGCCTTCCTAGGTAGGAAAATATGGCTAATGCCTCGCTTCGCTATCAGTAATCAAACCCAATTCCTATAGTTTGATTTCTTGCTAACGACTGACTTTATATTAAACATCAATGTATTATCAAATCATAAAATGTCTCCTTTGATTTCTGCAATTTCATGTTTTAATTTGAATGTTTTGAAGATGTAAGGTGAGACAAACAATGGCTAAATCTCGACAATCATCATTTCGACGCATTTTAGTAACTAGAATCCTCTTAGTATTTGTCCCAGTATTATTAATTGGTGAAATAGTCGCCCTTAATAAAGCCCGTTCTAGTTTATTAAATACGGCTCGACAAAATTTAACTGAAAGTGCAGTCAATAAAGCAGAAAAAATTAATGATGATATTGCAGCTTTACGCTCAAATTTAATTACAGCTACTCAAACAAAAGTCATTCGTTCTGGGTCATCTCCAGAAATTCAACAATTTCTCCAACAATTAAAACAACAACTACCAACTAAAATTGATTGTTTACAACTTACCAGACTTAAAAAAGCTGATATCATTGCTAGTAGTTGTGGTAATCAAGACATTATCCCATCAGGATTATCTCCTAATAATAATGATGTTGATATTCAATTTCTCTTACCACCTCAAGCAGGAAAAACTGGAAACTTAGACAAAGAAAACCAATTACAGTTATTTTTATCAATTCCTGTGGCTAATCAACGTGGTAATTTAGCTTACAGATTAAGTCTTAAAACTACATTATACCAACAAAATCCTAATCATCCTGGTTCACTAACTGGTTTTTTAGTAGTTATTTCTGAAGATGGTAGAGTTTTAGCACATCCATTAACAGAAAGAATCGGTACTAATATCAAAAATTATTCCGATGTCAACAGAATCAAAGAGATCATGAAAAGCGCGTTAGCGGGACATGATAATTCTAGTAATTTGTCTTTTGTCGAAGGTAAAGAGTTAATTGCAGGTTATACAGCTATAGATAAACCAATCACTACCAGACCCTCCCAAAGATGGGTTGTCCTAGCAGTTACAACCGTAGAAAATGCCTTATTTGGGTTAGAAGAAATCAAACTCATTCTCATTGTTTTAACTGTTGGTTTAATTGGTGCAAGTTTATTAGCATCATTCTATTTAGTTCCTTACTTAGCAAATCCGATTGAAGAATTGCGTGACTATGCGGTTAATCTCCATAGTCATCACGCCGCACAACCTATTCCCCGCAATTTCAAAATTCGAGAATTTAATCAATTAGCACAAGCATTAGACCAAATGGTAGAAAGACTAAAAGATTGGGCTGAAGAATTAGAAATTGCTTGGAAAGAAGCCAAGTCAGCAAATCATATCAAAAGTCAGTTTTTAGCCACAACTTCCCATGAATTAAGAAATCCCTTAAATATTATTATTAACTGTATTCGGTTAGTACGGGATGATTTATGCGATTCTAGAGAAGAAGAATTAGAATTTCTCAAAAAAGCCGATGATACAGCCATTCATCTATTAGGTTTAATTAATGATTTACTCGATATTTCTAAAATAGAAGCTGGGAAACTTTCTGTAACTCTAGTACCTCTAGATTTACGGCAATTATTATTAGAGGTAATTAATTTACAATCTGTAAATGTTCAACATAAGGGACTACAATTAATTTGCGATATAGGTGATAAACCTATTCCAATTAAAGCTGATATTACCAAGCTCAAACAAGTGCTAATTAATGTTATTGGCAACGCCACAAAATTTACCGATGAAGGTAGTATTCAAGTTAGCACAACTATTAACTTAAATAATTATCATCCTTGTGTGATTATATCTGTTAAAGATACAGGAATTGGTATTGATCCAGGAGAACAGGGTAAACTATTTCGTCCTTTTATGATGGTTGATGGTACAACTACCCGCAAATTTGAAGGAACTGGATTAGGTTTAGCGATTTCTCGTAATTTAATTGAACTCATGGGTGGTAAAATTACTTTAGAAAGTTTGGGTTTAAATCAAGGCACAACAGTAATGATAAAATTACCTTTGATTGATTTGGCTTTATTGCCTAATCCAGAAAAAAAAGATGTTATGAATAAAGTAGTTAAAAGTCAATCTTTGCGGTAAATTTTCAATACCCAGATCCCCAACTTTTTTTATTTATTCTGTTCATAAATTATAACTGGATTTATGCAAGACCTAATTCAAATACTGTCATTGCGATCTAAGGAAGGAATCTCAAACCCCTACATTTCGTTAAAATGCGTAAGTCCTATATAAATTGATCATATAAATTGGGGATCTTATAGCTTTACTTGAATTTTTAAACTTTCAAGCAAATTACTCTCAATTAATCATAGGATAACATCACAATGAAACGATTTTTTTATAGTATTTTGACCCTCACAGCTTTATTATTAACTCCCGCTTGTTCATCTATGGTTGAATCTCCCGAAACTCCAGTTTCATCTACACCAAGTCCGATGAATCATGATGGACATGATATGGAAAATACCAACCATGAAACTCATTCATCAGTCAATACTAAAGTTAAATTAACTCCTCCCGCAAAGTTAGTACCTAATCAACCTCTCAATTTAGCCATAAATGTTCAAGATTCTACAGGAAAACCTGTAACTAAATTTGATACTTTTCAAGAAAAAATCATGCACTTGATTGTTGTCAGTGATGATTTACGTAATTTTGATCATATCCATCCAGAATATAAAGAAAACGGACGTTTTGAAGTCAGTGCAACTTTTCCAGAATCTGGAAGTTATACCATATTTAGTGATTATAAACCTGCTGGACAAAAGGAAACTGTTTCATTAACAAATATCACTATTCCTGGTACAGTTTCTATGCCAAAAAATCTAGAAAAATTTACAAAAACTAAAACTTTATCAGATACTAAAGTTAACTTAAATATTTCTGAAAAAACTATTAAAGCAGGTGCAGATATCACATTAACTTTTGATATTAAAGATAATAAAAATCAACCAGTTACAGACCTGCAAACCTACTTAGGAGAAAAAGCACATTTAGTAATTATCAAAAGTTCATTGCCTCTGACGGTAGCTGATTATATTCATGCACACGCCATGAAAAATGCGGCCAATGGAAAAATAGAATTTCATACCAAATTCCCCAAATCAGGAACATATAAAATGTGGATGCAATTTAACCGTAATGGCAAAATTAAAACCGCAGATTTCTGGGTAAATGTGGAATAGAAAATATAGCTATAGCCAGGATAACTAGGACATGATTATTCCCTGAAACATAATCATAGCAAAGGTTTTACTCTTACCTCTTGCCTATTGCCTTCTGCCTATTGCCTTCTGCTATATGTTGAATATTTCTTGAAATTGTAGGTTGGGTTAAGGGATAGCGAACCCAACAAAATAAATAATTAGGGGTTGCTGAGAAAGTCTTGTTGTGATGACAGGTGACAGTTTCAAGAGTTCGATGGCAGCGATTTTTCCTTTGTGTAGAAAATATAGCTGTAGCCAGGATAATTAGTCCATAATTGAGCCTTGAAACATAATCATAGCAAGGGTTTCACTCTTGCCTCTTGCCGTCGTTAATATCTATTCTTCGCCGTGTTTGCGTCCTAATTCATACACACCAGTACCCATACAAGCAAGTATACCTGTGCTAATTCCCCAGCTATTGCCTAAACTGATATCTAAAATCCAGTTAGATACACCGCCGAAGATCAAAAAGGGCAAAATACTAAATAGTGAAGCATAGAAAGAATTTTGGGATTCTCTGGCTTTGCGTGTTTTTTCAAATTCTGCTTCACTGGTGTAGAGAGAACGTTCTGCAAAATTAAACCAACGGTTGAGTTGTATCGTTACCCATTCTCGAAATCGGGAAAAACCCAAATACAAGGCTAAAGCCCATAAACAACCTCCAGCGATCGCATTTTTATCTAATTCAAAGGTAAAAGGCAATATATCAAACATGACATTGGGTAACTCTTCAATTGCTAATTTTAGCTGTTATCTCACCATAAATCTCACTCTAGATAGACTTTTAAAAGATGTACCAGCAGATTTGATTACCTCCCTCTAGTCCCCCCTTGCAAGACCTACGGTGTACACACAAGTCTTATCTGTCTTTGTTTTGTGATTATTTAGCCCCCTAAATCCCCCAAATTTGGGGGACTTTGAAATTCTTATTCCCCCAGAATTGGGGGTTAGGGGGCATGAAAACCCTATTAGGCAACTT
>JBJTUF010000338.1:0-4736 GCA_046080565.1 Cuspidothrix sp.
GTCCTTCATTTCGGTTTCGGTAGCAGCACCAACTTTAACTACAGCTACACCACCGGACAATTTAGCTAAACGCTCTTGGAGTTTTTCTTTGTCGTAGGAAGATTCAGTTTCTTCCATTTGACGACGGATTTGTTCGCAACGAGCTTTAACACCAGCTTCGTTACCTTCAGCGACAATTGTGGTGCTGTCTTTGGTAATGGTGATGCGGTGGGGTTTGCCTTAGTTAGCATCATAAGGAAGATTACGAGCAATTTTGAAGCAAGCTAGGATTAAAATTGATGACTTTATTGAAAATTAAATTCTCTCCAATTAATTGGAATATTCATTATTCATATTCATGTATGTTTTAAATAGAGAATTTAACTGGAATTTTACTCCCTCTTCTCCTAACACTTTTTCTACCAAACACCGTCGTGTTAAAGATTGTATAATTTGCAAAAATCTAGCATTTGATAATTCAATATCAGCAGGTTTTTGAAAAATATCTATAGGTTCATTCTGTATTGCTAACCATTTAATTACCTGCGTTTCTAATTCTGATAAACGTTCTAAATGATTTTCTAAAAATGCTTCTATATCACCTAAAAATAGATCATCATTATCTGTTAAAAATAGGGAAACTTTACCATTAAATAATTCTTTGATAGCGAATGTGATGATATTTAACCAACCAGGATGACCTTGATAAAGTGTGATTAATTCATCCCATTTATCTTCATCTTTTAAACCTTTGTTTTGTAATATTGTTTTAGCATCTTCTCCTAAACCTTGTAAATGTAATGTTTTTGTATATTGATTTTGATGTTCTAAAATTTCTATATCTGGTGGTTTTTCGGAACTAATTAAAATTACACAACTTTGATGAAATGAAGTGGCAATTTGTTGAAAAAATTTACTATAATCTTTATATTCTGTTAAATATTGACCTGCTAAATTACCAAATTGAAAAATATTTTCTAGGTCATCAAGAATGATTAAACAAGGCTATGATTTTAAATAATCTAGGATTTGAGGTAATGGGTTTTGTGATTGAGAAAGGAATTGTTGAAGGTCATTTTTAAGAGTTATTAGTTTAGGAAGATTGTCAAAACTGCGATAAATAATATAATCAAATTCTGTTTTAATTTCTGAGATTAATTTTAGGGTTAATGCGGTTTTACCTATATCATTTAATCCAGAAATTGTGATGAGTCTGGTTTTATTCTCTAATATCCATTGTTTGAGGGTAGCAATTTCTGAAGTGCGGCCATAATTGTAGTTTAGTTCTGGTGCTTTTGTGAGGTCAATTTTTGGGGTTTGATTTTGAGGTTTGGGAGAATTAGAAGTTTTTTGTCTATTATTAGTTGTTTGTATAAATTGACTACCAATATTAATAGTATTTTGATTATTTTGTAATAAACAATAACTAGAAGAATGAAATTCAATAAAACTCTTATTTTTTTCTAACTTAGAACGAAAATTCTTTTTATTCAGGTTTTCTCCTAATGCTTCACCTAGTTTTTTCCATAAATTAGCAGCTTCTTTTTTAATGTGAGATTCACTGCAATTATTGAAAGATTCAGCTATTTCCCAATATTTTTTACCTTCCCAAGCACCTTTTAAAATCGCTTCTTGTACAGGAGTTAGACTTTCACCAGTTGTTTCAAAAATTACATTATCAGCGTATTGTAGAATATTCTCTATGGTATTCATTTATAATTACACCTAATATATTTCAAACACTATCAATATACCAAATCCTACTAAATCCTACCGAAACTTGTGTACTAAATCCCACTGAGGTCTAAAAATTACAAAGTAAAATAAGTCAATAAGTGAAGCATCAATAGGATTATAAAACCAAAAACATGAAAAAAAACATTTTTGTAACAGGTTTGATGACCTTTGTAATGGCTAATGCTGGTTTAGCTCCTGTGTTAGCAAACCCTGTCCTTGAGCAAAAAACAACCGAAAAGCAGGAAATTCAACGCAATACTTCTGAAAATTCCGTCGTTCTGACTCCAGCAACCAAAGATACTCCTGGTGCTGTGCAAGTAGTTCCTGTTAAGGATTATATTGCTCTCAAAGGGGAAGCTAATCTGGAAGGTAAACAAATTTTAGCAGTTGTTCCTGAATCTTCTGCCCGTAATAAAAATGACAAAGATTCTAGCAAAAATAACAAATCTAGTTTAACACCAGAAGCAGATTACTTTGTCGTACTTCCTGAAGGTCAAGAGCTATCTGCTACAGAATTGGAAAAGGTAGAAGGGGAAGCAGCTTGGTATGTTCCAGGTTTAGTAGGTGCTGCTACAGGTGCTGGATGGCAAGGTATTCAGTGTTGGCAGGGTTGGACAAGCCGTTGTAGTGCGAGTGATTATGCAGTAGCAGCAGGAGCGGGTGCTGTATCTGCTTACACTCCTGCTAAGTATGGTATTGTTGGAAGATTCGTTGTTAATCAAGGAATTAAATGGGTTTTTTGGCGTTAATTAAAAAGTAAACATTTGTTAATCATTCCCTTTTACTAACAATTATTTGGATTATTGGACTTGCAAGTTTCTACACTTTGTAAGTCCATTTTCTACAAAATCAGCTACGTAGGTTGGGTAGAACGAAGTGAAACCCAACATAATATCACATGACATTTACTGTGTTGGGTTTCCTTGCGTCAAACCAACCTACGATTTTCTTATACTTAGATGATGATGATCTCTAAAATGCTATATAAATCAATAGAAGTAACGCTGATCTTATCTATTTTAAATTTGACTAATTCTACCGCTATTGCTCTACCTCAATCCTATCGAAATATCCGTTATCAAGGAGTAGTAGGACAAACCAGTTACTATACCTGTGGACCGGCAGCAGTAGCCACATTACTAAGATATTATTACGGCATCAATACCAGTGAAACAGAAATCTTAGAATTATCACATCAAGCCATTAAAGAAACTGGTAAAAATCCCGAAGAAGGAAAAGGAATTAATGCTTTTGCTCTTCAAAAAGCCTTAACTAACAAAGGTATTTTATCCACAGGAATTAAAATTCTACCTGCTAAATTATCTGATTATTTTAATCGTGGTGGAGTACCTTTAATTCTTCATGTTACCATACCTCAACTTCATTATGTTTTAGCAGTGGGAATGATAGGAGATTGGGTAATAATTGCCGATCCTTCTTGGGGACGTAAAATTATCCATCTCAATGATTTAATTAAAGATAAAGGTTTTGAAGGGATAACATTAATTCCCTTAACACCCCGTACTTTATTAAGTCAAGTTAGACAAAATCAAAATAATACCATTGACTGGGCTAAAAATCGTTTACATAGATTAGGTAAAGGAGTAAATAACTAATGAAAAAATTAATTTTAAGCCTGATAATTTCCCTGTTTCCTGTTCCTGTATTAGCTCAAGTTCCTATTGATCCTTTAAGATTACCAGATAGCGAAGCAGGAAGTTATGTGTATACATTGGGAATAGGTTATAGTCCCTATGGACAACAAAGAGAATTTGTTGATTTTTTTGGTGATCCTGGTACATTAACTCGTATCAATAGAGATTTTAATTTTTCTTTTTCTGGAAGTTATAGCTTTAATAAAAATTTAACCATCTATGGAAATGCAACGCCTTACTTATTCATGAAAGAAGAAAAACAACAGTTTACTAATGAATCAATTACCACCAGAAAAACAGAAACAGATATCACAGGAAGTTTAGCATTAGAATATCGTTTTGCACCTCAAGCAGTATTAGATCCTCGATTATCAGTAGGGGTATCCTATCCTTTAGGAATTAATGTACAAACATCAGCTACATTATTAAAAGATCCAGTAGTTTTATTAGGTTCTGTAGGTTATAATAAGTCCTTGGAATTTGATGAAGATAGTATTGCTTTTGGTATTGGTGCTGGTTTTATAGCTAATGAACATATTAACTTCAGTGCTACAGCTAATCATAGTATTCCCTTAGTAGATGCGAGTTTTCCTACCACATCTCTATCTTTTAGAACAGGATATAATTTAGATCAAAAAGGTGGATCAGAACTCGGTTTTAAAACCACTTTAAGTGTCAAAGGTGAAGATACTAGGATAGGATTTTCTTTAGAATATGGTGGCCGTGGTCGTATTGGCAATGTTGTTAATAATACTAGCACTAATAACAGTGAAAACAATCAATCTGAAAATAAATCTCCTAATACAAAACCTGCGGATAATGAAAAAACACCAAATTCAAATATTCAAAATAGTGAATCTAAACCACAAGAACTACCAACAAAACCAAGTAATAATACTGCTGTTTTAACAGAGAATAATTCTAACAAGAATCAAAATTTAGAACAATCTGTGCAAGAACTTTATCGCCGTTTAGAAGAAAAGGATCGTCAAATTGAAAAATTGCAACAACAGATTAATAAACTAGAGAAAAAAGTAGAGTTAAAACCTGATCTTACTTTAGCTCCATTTTGACTCTTAATTTACTTTTAACTTTAACTATGGAACACTAGGTTAATTTTATTGCTAACATATCTGAAAATCCTCAAATCCTGGACATCCTGATTCTGACACAATACAATAAACTAACCTACGTAAGTTCGGGGCTTCTAAATCCGTTATAATTAAAAAAGCAAATTGATAGCTTCTAAACCATTATGGAAAACATCACCATTCAAGTTGACCCAGAAATTGCTCAAGCATACCGAGAAGCAGAACCAGAAAAACAGCAAAAAATCCAAATGTTTTTGAAAGTAATGCTGCAAAA
>JBJTUF010000339.1:0-7378 GCA_046080565.1 Cuspidothrix sp.
GAAAATATAATTAGCAATTGGTATGAAGTACAGAGGAATCTGTTTACTTCTGTTGTGCGTGAGCATATTTTTGCCACCCTTCGCAAGGATACCATTATCTAGACCACATAGATGATATTTTTTGTCAATGCGTAAGTCCTATTCTTCTTGTTTGCGGTTAGTAATATCGTAATTAATGCCGATCATCCTTTGAGGTTGTCCTTGCTCATCACGCTTGATGAGTGCATAGGCTTTGATAAACTTGATTCTTTCATCAGAGTAAAGAACCCTAAATTCGAGATCAAAGTCTTTTTCTCCGTCTATGGCTTGTTGGATGGCAGTGCTGACAGATACAATGTCATCAGGATGCAAGAGTGCTACCCATGCTTGGGAAATACCTCTAAAATCTAGAGGGTTGATTTCATAGAGTTCATACATTCTATCGTCCCAGACTAGATGATTATGAACAATATCCCAGTCCCAGATACCGATGTGAGCAGAATTGATTGCTAAATTCAATCGGTCTGAGATGTTGAGCAGAGCAATTTCAATCTGTTTGCGTTCGGCTTCTAGTTGCGCTCTAACGCTAATATCCAGAATTAATCCATCCCATAAAATATCGCCGTTAGCTTGTTTTTGGGGTTGGGAAATACCCTGTATCCATTTCATCTGACCCGAAGGAGTAATGATTCTCCTCTCCCATGACCATTGTTCTAAAGTATGGGCTGAATGGGCAATTGACTCATACAATGAGGGTAAATCCTCTGGGGAGACCAGGTTAAATAAGGTATTGACATCTTGGAGAATGGTATCTGGTTCTAGTTCAAAGAGTTCTCGACAGCGATCGCTAATATATGTAAATTCATGAGAACCATCAGGATAGAGAATATATTGATACATGACCCCAGGAGCGTTAGCTGCAATCCTCTGGAATCTGGCTTCGTTCTGCCTTAAAGCTATTTCTGCTTGTTTGCGGGCGGTTATATCACGATCCATGCCCCGATAGCCGCGAAATTGGCCATTTTCATCAAAAAAGGGAACTGCGCTGGTTTCTAAAGTAATTAATCGTCCATCTTGATGGCGGTTAATATTTTCTAAGCATTGAAAAGGAGCTTGCACGGAGATGAATTTCATAAACTCCTGGGATACTCGTTGTGCTTCTAGTGGAGGCATGAATTCAAAGGGACTTTTACCTAAAATCTCCTCTGGTGAATATCCCAAAACGTTCATAATTTGGGGACTGCTATAGGTGTAAATTCCCTCTTCATTAATTTCCCAAATCCAATCACTAGAAGTTTCCACAAGATTACGGAAGCGTTCTTTGCTTTCTTGCAATTCGTCGGTACGTTGGCTAACTTGGGCTTCTAAGGTTTGATTTTGTGCCTCTAAAATTGCTAGTAAGCTATCGCGCTCCTCTTCCGTGACTTTACGCTCTGTAATATCTTCAGCGATCGCCGCAAGGCGATAAATCTTACCGTCTCCATCTATAATGGGGAAACATCGTCCCCAGATCCAGCGAATCCTACCATCTGGGCGAATAATGCGGTATTCTTCGTTTAAAAACATTTGTTCACCATTGACTTGATATAAAGCATCAATGCGCGGACGATCATCCGGGTGTACAGCATTCATCCAGGAGTCAGGGTTTTCATACAAGCTGGCTGTGGTTTGTCCCCAGATGTGATGGTAGGCTGGGTTTACATATAGTAATTCTCCCGTGTCTATTTGACGAAGTAACATCACTCCGTGACTATTTTCTGCAAACTGCCGAAATCTCTCTTCACTATCCCTGAGTGCTGTCTCTGCTTCTTTGCTGCGGGTGATGTTGGTAATTGTCCCCACATAACCAGTGACGTTACCTTTGTCATCGCTTTCAGGAACGGCTTGGCCAAATACCCAACTTTGTGACCCATCGGGTCGCACAAACCGATATTCTAAACTAAAAATAGTCCCTGTTTGCATCAGATGATCCCAGTGGGCTGTAACTAGATCTTGATCTTCTGGGTGTAGAGCTTGTTTCCATCCAGTAAATAAGGCTTCCTGGATTGTTAAGCCTGTAGTTTCACACCAAAGATGATTGACATATAAACAATTGCCCTCCGTATCAGTGCGGTAAATGCCTACTGGGGCTGATGTTACCAGTGTGGCATAGCGGCGTTTACTGGCCTGTAATGCCAGTTCCATTTCTTTGCGTTCTGTAATATCTTGATAGCTGACAACAACGGCAAAGACTTCACCTTGTAGATTTCTCAAGGGAATTCTATTGGTGTATAACCAACGGTTTATGTTGCCATGTTTGGTTAATGGTTCTTCAATACCAAATTTGGGTTGGCCGGACTCCATGACTAGGCGATCATCTGCCTGATAGAGTGGGGCTTGTTCTTTCCAAGGTAGATCAAAGTCAGTTTTGCCAATGATTTCTGTTGGTGATGATAGTCCGGCATCTAAAAGTAGTTGACGGTTACAGCCCAGGTAACGACTGTTGCGGTCTTTCCAAAAGATGGCGATGGGTAGACTATCCATAATCACTTGCAAGAGAATTTGATTTTCTGCCAGTGCTTTTTCTGTTTGTTGAGTAATGATTTCGCTATGTTTGGATCGGGTAATGTCTCTAGCTACCCAAATAACTGTTTCTGATGAAACTGGTGAAACTTTGGCCATAAAGTAAACTTGTTTGGTGTCAATCTTCAGGCTGTATTCACACTCCAAGGTTTGTTGGGTAGCTAAAGTTTCTGCAATTACTCTCATGGCTAAATCTGCTACATGAGTGGGTAAAACTTCATGAACGGTTTTACCTATCACTTCTTGATCAGGTCGGTAAAAATTATCGGCTTTGGTGGAAACAATTTTTAGATAACGTCCATGTTGATCTAGGACTACAATCATATCAACCATAGCATTTAATAGTCCTCGCAGTTCAGATTCTGAGGCTTGGAGGGCTGTTAATGCCTGTTGGAGGTTGCGTTCGCCGCGCTTTTTGTCGGTAATATCTCGGCCTTCGGGAATGAGCATTACTACCTGTCCTGATTCTTCTTTGAGGGGACGCAGAGAAAAATCTATGGTGGCGATCTCATCGTTAGCACCTAATATATCTACTTCATAACGGATAAATTCACCTTGGGCTGCATCGGCGATCGCTTGTTTTAATTTTTCCTGATTGAACAGGGAATTTCTCCACCAGGTAGTTTCCCAAACAGGACGATTAATTACTGTTTCTAGTTGCACTCCAGCAAAATCTAAAGCTGTCTGGTTAACTGCCAATACAATACCTGTGGTTGTTAATAGTCCGGTAAACTGAAAGCTATTATTGAAAATAGCCTCAAATCTGCGTTCACTTAGTTGTAGTTCTTGGGTACGTTCTTGGAGTTTATCTTCTAAGGAAGTATTGATATTTTGGAGTTGTTTATATAGTTCGGCTTGTTGAATGGCGATCGCTAATTGCACCGATAGCTGCTGCATTAAGCTAATATCAGCATTTTCCCAAATACGAGGACTAGAACATTGATGAACAACTAGCAAACCCCATAAATTTTTTAAATTATTCTCTGGTTGATAATCCAATTTACTATTAGGTACGAGGATAGGGACAACCAAAGTCGCCCGTACTTGAAAATGTTCTAATAGTCTCAAATCCAAGGGTTTTAGATTTGCTGTATAAATATCTGAGGTAGAAAATATTTTTCCTTGGCGATAGTATTTATCCAGATAATCCTGACAACAGCCATATGAAACTTGGCTGTGAAGACAAGACTGCCAAGGCTCAATTACTGATTCGGCAACAATTTCACCATTCATATCTGGGTGAAATTTATAAATTAGTGTGCGATCGGCATCCACAATAAGGCGAACATCTTCTACAATGTTCTGATAAACTCTATCTAAATGTAAAGATTCCCGAATATGGAGGGCAATTCCCGCAATTAGACTTTCCTGTTTTTGTAAGCGTTCAAGTTTGCGGTTGAGTCTAACCAAATTCAATACATTTTCAATACTTTGAGACAAGGAAACCTTAGTAATATTTTTCTTTACTAAATAGTCCATTGCTCCTGCTTTCATCACACACACGGCAATGTCTTCATCTCCTTGTCCTGTGAGCATAATTATAGGTAATTTTTCTCCTGAGTAACCTTGGGCTATCACTTCCAGAAATTCTAGTCCATCTCCATCGGGTAAATTAAAATCTACCAGTGCTACATCAATATGTTGAGATTGCCAAATATCTATAGCTTGTTCAAGAGTTTCAGCTTGGACAATATGATAATTTTTGTTGGAGTCAGAGTTAATATAGCGACAATAAGTGGCACGATCAGTTTCTAAATCGTCCACAATTAAAATCGTTGTAGATAATTGATTGATGTTGGGGACAATTACAGTGGGAATGTTAATCATGGTTAGATGAACCACTAAATAGCGCTGGATTAGGAATAGCCTAATTGAATCTGAAAGGGATTTCTTAATCTTTGTCTATCTTTAGCACAGAAATCATAGTAGGGATATGTTTTAGGTCACAGCTAATAACAATTTTGTGTGAAGCTGTATATATTATTACCTCCTGGCGTTGTTCTCTTGCCAGCTACGCTGTACACATAAGTCCTATCTGTCTGTGTTTGAGCCTGTTTTCCCCCCTAAATACCCCAACTTTAGGAAATTTAAAAACTCTTGTTCTCCTGTTTCCTTCTTTGCTTTCCCTCTACACGTTACTATTAAGTAGGTAGGCAAAATTAATTATATAAGATTTAGATTTGATGTAGGGGTAGCGTCCCCATAAGTAGGTAAACACAATAAAACTAAAGTGTGTAAAGAAAAGTAAAATCGCTTAAAGCTTCTTCACTATTGCCTGTTGCCTCTTGCCTTGCCATAACAAGAATTTTTAATGCCAACCTACTTACCTACCCCAACTTATGGGGCAACCACAGGGGGTTTGCCCCTACCTAATTCATTGGTTTAGGTATTTTCAAAATGTTTAATTAATTTTGCTCAGGTAGTTATTCGTCAATTTGCCAAGCGTCTTTGGTAAAGTCTTCATCTAAGATTTTTTTAGGACGAACCAAAACAATCATTTTTCCTAAGAGGGGAATATTTGGTGCAGTTTCAAACCATTGAAAGTCAATGCTTTCGCCATTATCAAAAACAAAGTAGTTGGAAATATCCCATTCTCTTTGAGCGCGATCTATGATGATCAAAATTGGTTCAATTTTATTTTGATGGGGGTTGGGGAAAATATCGCTATTACCAATAACAACTACCGGATCTTCGGCATTTAATAGGACTTTCCACCCTGGTAATGCTACCCAAGCTTGTTCTCCAGCAAATTTAACAATCCGAAATGGTGGTATTTCTGTAATCAGGGGTACTGCTTTTAATGCCTGTGCTGGTAGTGGTAATTCACCTACTACTGGTAAAATTCGGGGTAAATCTTCATCAGATTCTAGGCGATAAAATGGCAAAATGGGGGCGGTGACTTTAGGCGTGACGCTAAAATCCATTAACAGTTGTTCTAGTTGTTTTCTAGCTGTTTCGGAGTGGACAAAGCGTAAACCTTTGGCTATTAAGCGCGATCGCTCGGTGAGGTCAGATTTTTGTTTAGCATATTTCCAGGATTGATAGGCGATCGCATCTCCCGGATGTTTACTAAAACCTTCTGGTAAATTAGGCAACCATGAATAATCTTTAACTGCTTTAGCAATATCTCTCACTACATCTGCATCTAACTTATATTGATAGGTTAAATCGGCAGTGGTAGCACGGTCTTCTTGGGTTAATCCACGTAATTCATATAACACATCACTGCTTTTAGTACCGTAATATGCTAAAGTCTCTGGTGCTGATCCACATTTTTCCATGGAACTGTAAACCTGAGAGCCAACAATCACCTGATTTTGTTGAATAGGTTCAAAGCCCGTAGATTCAAATATCTGTTGAGGATTGTAACCGTTTTTTTGCAAGTAGGCGATCGCTTGTCCCCATTCTACCCAGTTTCCTTGTTTTTGTCTGAGCTTGACTAATAATTCTTCGGCTGTATTTTGTTGAGGACTTTCAGGAGTGGGTTGTATTTCATTCATAATTGTTCATGGTTGATAGTTGACTGTTCCCTCTTGACTTGTACTGCAAGTTGAGTTTCTAGTGCTATTCTAAAAGTTACATAGGTACAAAATATAACAAAAAACAGATAAATAGGATGATTAGGATTATATTTATTTATGAATAATTCCCACCTTGCATCAGAAAAAAAACCACGTCAACCTATGACTCTTGAACGCCCTAAAAAACTTAAAATTCTGGTTGTTGACGATGAACCAGATAATTTAGATTTACTGTATCGTACCTTTCGCCGTGATTTTCAAGTGCTAAAGGCTGAAAGCGGCATTATGGCTTTACAATTGTTGGAACAAGAGGGAGAGGTTGCAGTTATTATTTCCGATCAACGGATGCCAGAAATGAAAGGTACGGAGTTCCTGAGCCGCACTGTACCTCAATTTCCTGATACGGTGAGAATTATTTTAACTGGATTTACAGATATAGAAGACTTGGTAGAGGCAATTAATGCTGGACAAGTATATAAATATATTACGAAACCTTGGGACCCAGCAGAATTAAAGGTTGTAGTCCAAAGAGCGGCGGAAACTTATGATTTGCTCAAACAGCGTACAGAAGAGTTACGCCGCGCCCATGCTCAAATGGATTTATTGACTGTCTTGGTGGAAGTAACTCAAGCCGGATCTTCTTTAGAGGATACTCTTAAACCCATTGCAGAAGCTTTTGCGGAAACTTTCGCGGCGGATGGTTGCATTCTCCAACTAGTAAAGAATGATACCCTAGTTAAGTCTCAAGGGGTTTATAGTGAAAATGGCAATAGGGAAAGTTGGTTGGGACAAGATCCACTAACTCAGCAAGCGATCGCTACCAAAGAAATGCAGTTGTCTCTGAATATCCCTAAAGATAGTAATTTGAGCAGTATCACTGTATATCAGGATTATAATGTTAAAGCTCATCTGGTAATTCCTATTACCTATCGCAATACAATTTTAGCGATTTTATCAATTCAGTGGCAGCAACCATCCAGTTTGCGAGAAGATGAACTTAACCTGATTAATTTATCTGCTGAATTATTAGCGATCGCTGTTGCTAGTGCTTATTGTTCTTTGTCAAAATAGTTAACTGTTGACGGTTGACTGTTTTAGGGGCAACCACGGGGGGTTTGTCCCTACTGCCTCTTGCCTGTCACCTGTCACCTGTCACCTGTCACCTGTCACCTGTCCCCTACTCTCCGCTGGCTTCACCCCATTCTCGAATAGCGGGGAAAACAGAAGAATAATCATCTTCTGGATAGGACATTTTCATTGCTGACTGTAAGATGTGTTTTACACCCTCAATACTGCTGAGATTCAAACCAAGGGAT
>JBJTUF010000340.1:0-41368 GCA_046080565.1 Cuspidothrix sp.
TGTTTGCGATACATTTTGATGCACCTTGATGCAAGGGTTTTTATCTATTTTACCCCTTTTTCTTGCACTTTGTTCCTTTTTTCTGCCCCCTCAACTCTTGATTTATCTAGGTTTTGTGTTTATTCAGCAAGCCCTATGTAATTTCTGGAGATTTAAAAAGATGACCAAATCACGAATTTTCAACTACAAAAACCTCAATCTATTGATATTGAGTCTCTTGAAAACTTTTTATTAATAGGAAAAATTGGAGAGTGACAGAAGAGGGTTAGAGGGCGTTTGAAAAGTCCCTCATAGTGTATTAAATATTTTTATATCCCCCTAAATCCCCCTTAAAAAGAGGGACTTTGACTCTAGTTCCCTCCTTGCTAAGGTGCGTTAGCGCATATCCATAAGTGCCTAAAATCACAACCTAAAACTTTTCAAACATCCTCTTAAACATTAAGTGCAAGGTTTTTAAGTTTCCACTGGGTAAAATCTGGCACTTTTTGCATCTAAGAACGGCTTAAATTCTTTACCTGTAATATTTTCAGATTTATTCAGGAAGCCCTAGTTAGGACATTCTGGAAATTTCCAACTCAGTAATTCACAGATTTGACTGTTACCTATTGTTTTGTTCTATATCTAGTCCTCATTCTCCAATTAATCACTTAATCTACTTCTGTTTCTAGCTTGTCACCTCGTTCAAGTTCCCAAAGAATTTGATTACCTTCACGTCTTACCCGTGAAACTATCCAATTTCGCCAACGCCATTCGTCCCCTCGACTGGTAACGGCGCTGGAATGGACACTCATGAGGTCTGCTAATTCGGAACTGGTGATGAGATAGCCTTTTTCGGCAATTTCGTCTGCTATACGCAAAGTTTCTACCAAGTGGCGAAGTTGTGAAACCCTGATTTCATTGGGTTGTTCATTGCCTGTAGCCGCATTTGGCGCGGTAAATGGTTCCATAGTGGTGATATCTGATGCAGCCGAACTGCTTTGCAGTGTATTTTTATTAATTATTGTAGAGTTTATTGGATAATCGGATACTTTTACTACGCTTATTGCGTTGGTTTTAGGTAAAGTTTCATTAAGCAGTTCTGATACTAACTGTTGTAATTTGGGGATTTTACCATTAGCGAAGGAGCGAGCGATCGCATCACAGCGTTCATTACCAATGTTCCCAGAATGTCCCCTCACGTATTCCCATTTGATTAATTTGCTATTTAGTTGATCTAAAGTTTCTAAGAGGTCTTGGTTTTGCACAGGTTTACCATCTGACTTTTTCCAGCCGTTCTTTTTCCAACCTTTGACCCATTTTGTGACACAATTAATCAAGTATTCGCTATCGGTATGCAGAGTAATAGTTTGATTTTGTCCAGAAGATTTAAAAAACTCTAAGGCGGCGATGGCAGCTTGCATTTCCATTTTATTATTAGTGGTGTGCTGGGATGAATCACCCATTTCATGCACTGAACCATCATTAAAATAAACTACTGTACCCCAACCACCAGGACCAGGATTACCTGTGCAAGCACCATCTGTGTATATACTTTCGATTAGACGTTGACTATACATATCATTAAACTGTAAAGGACAGGAAGAAAAAAGTAATGAAGGTTTACTAAGAAAGTCTTTTTGTGGAGGTAGGTGACAGGAGATAGTTTCAAGAGTTGCATGGGAAAGATTTTTCCTTTGAGTAAGAATTAAATGCCAGTTTTTTAAGTTGGCATCTCATTAAAGCTTGCACTTTGTTTCTTATTTAAGTAGGTGAACATAAAAAATCCAAGGTATGTAAAGAAAAGTAAAATCTCTCAAAACCTCTTCCCTCTTGCCTTACCATAACGACAATTTTCAATGCTAACCTACTTATTAGTCTCAACCCTGTAATTTTTCTGATTGTCTGATTAAATTAAGTAAGTCGGCTTGAAAAAATCGAGATATGCTACAAAATGTAAAATTCCTCAAAGTCTTTTACCTGTTGTCTCTTGCCTTGCCTCAACGATAAATTTCAACGCCTACCTATTTAAATACCTACTGATTAGATAACACTTTTTATCAATACACTATTTTGCTACTTTGTCAATGTGTAAGTTCTATCATTATGTAAATCCTCATGATCATAGGAAACTCAAATTATGCGTCCAAAGTTGAATATTTGCGTCTTTTGTGGTTCTAAATCTGGAAATAAGCCTATATATCAAACTATTGCGGGTCATCTTGTTAAACAAATGGCAAAAAGGGAAATAGGTTTAGTATATGGTGGTGCTGCTATTGGGTTGATGGGTACAATTGCGACAGAATGCCTAGAAGCTGGAGGCTATGTTGTCGGTGTGCTTCCAGAAATTTTAACCCCTTATGAAATTGCCCATCCTGGACTATCTCAACTTATTCATACTAATAGTATGCACGACCGCAAAGCCATGATGTACCAATTATCAAATGCTTTTATCGCGCTTCCTGGTGGTGTGGGGACACTCGATGAATTGTTTGAAATTGTAACTTGGGCGCATCTTGATATTCACAAAAAACCTATTGTTTTATTGAATATAGCTGGCTTTTTTGATCCTTTATTAATCTATCTTGACCACACTGTTAAAGAGGGATTTGTTTCTGAACAACTGCGTTCTTTAATTAGGGTTTATGATGATGTAGAATTAATGTTAGATGACCTACAAGAAGATTTTTTAACAGTAGACACTACTACGCTAAAAATTTCTAGTAAAAAATCTACTGATGAATATTCACTACTTGTAGAAGAATTGAAACTGCAACAAGATATTTCTAATGTAAATTTTGAGAAAAATTTATAGATTCAAATGTTACTAAAACCATCCTTCTTGTTCGAGGGTTTCAATTAGTTGCAAACCGCGAGGATCACCTACTCCTAAAAGTGAGGCTTTGGTATCTGCCCTCACTCCTAGGTCTTTGTCTTCGGCGAAGGCTTGTATTAATGCGTCTATGGCTGTTGCGTAAACTACGTTAGATGGTAGTTCTTTGCAAAGCTGGCCAATAGTCCAAGCGGAGTTACTTCTGACTGCGGCGATGGGATCTTGGACTAGGGCTTCGATGAGGGAGGGAATAGCGCCAACTATGGCTTCATATCCTACTTGTGCCATCTGTGCTAGGGCGCTGGCTGCCCAGAGACGAACGGCGGGAACATCAGTTCTGAGGGCATCGGTGAGGGGTGCTAGGGAACGGCGATCGCGGCAATTTCCCAATGCCCAAACCACTCCTTTGCGAACATAACCGTTTAAATCACACTTTAGTTGATTGATTAATGGTTCTACCGCTTCTGGGGAGGGGTTGCGACCAATGCCATAGGCAGCACTGACTCGCACTAGGGGACAATTATCTTCTAAGAGGTGAATGAGATGGGGTGTTGCCCGTTGATCTTGAATATCACAGAAAGCACGCGCTGCTAACATCCTCTGCTGTGGCTGGGGATTTTGTAAAAGTTCCAGCATTAATTCTGGATCAGGTTTTTGTGCTTCTGACTCCTCAGAAATTGGTTCTATTTGGTCTAGCGGGCTTTCTAGATCCGCATCACTATCAAGTAAACTGAGTTCGTATTCGTCGTATATCATGATTCGCGTGTTATCCGATCAACTTATAAACCCCTATATCAATATAGCAGGTGACAGCTTGGTAAGTAGGATCAATGGAGTGATTTTATCATCCATAGGGATTGTTCTTGATAACCGAGTTGATGATAAAGATTTAAGGCGGGTGTGTTGGAAAGAAATACTTGCAGTCCGATCTGGTTATATCCTCTTTGTTTAGCCCAATTTTCCAGGTGTTCCATTAAGGCTTTACCAATACCTTGACGGCGATATTCTGGGATCACATAGAGGAGAAAAATATGAGGATGGCGATCGCCACTAACTTGATCTATCGCATTTCCTATCCATAAACAGGCTATGGGTCTATGATGGTTAATTGCTTCCGGATATACCCACCAGACAGGAGTATCACGATAAAAATATTGTTCAACTGTTTGCGCTAGATGGGAAAAGTCTTGCTGGGGAAATTGTTCTTGGTAACTTTTTTGGAGAAACTTGAGCAAGATAGCTTTATCTAACGTAGAACCTTGATGGATAGAATGTCCTGGAATTAAATTCAAGATTAGTTAATTATTTAGTAGTTACACAATTTTGGATTTTGGATTATTTTTTCATCTAAAATCTCAAATTTTTGCTAAAAAGCAATAGGCAACAGTCAAAAGAACAGATCCCAGACTTCTTTTATTAATTGTCTCCATCAATGATAAATTAATCACAGAAGTTGGGGATCTTTTTGCCTTCTACCTCCTGCCTCCTGTTATAACTTCAATTAAGAATTAGGAATAACAATACCAATGGGTGCAGGTGCAGCCATATCAGAGGGTAAAAATATCCGAGCGCTAACTGCTACTAAAGCCACAGCAAATATCAACACGGCAATTAATGGGGCAATGTATTGACGAAATATAGACATATTGTTGATTGTAAATAAATAGCAACAGTATTGATTTTAGCGAAATCCGCAAATTGATGCGAACTTAGACATTAAGGATCACAAAGAAGCAAAAAGCCAATTTTCTACTCAGATTGTTGATCTTCTGCTAATTCATCCAAAACTCTTTGACAATACCAATTTTCCGGCATTCCCGGATAGTTTTGTTTGGCTTGTTCAATTAGTCTTTCCGCAGCGGCCACATCTCCAGATAATCTAGCAATGAGGCGATTTTTCAGGTAGTTACCTGTTACCTCTTCGTCCTCTGGGGTAGGAATGCTGGGATTAAGTGCTTGCAAGGGTTCGCGCCGCAGTTGCCAAAACAAGACATAATAAAGTGTACCAAAAATGATGATCAGGCTTAGTGTTCCTAAAAAGGTGAGGAAGTTAAAAGCCAGATTTTGGAGAACTAATTGTGAAAGTACATAGCCCAGTAATAGACCTGTAACTATCAGAACAAATGTACCGACAAGAATAACTACTTGGGTTCCCATATATCTTCTTCTTCTAGTCCTGGTCTGCTTGTTGCCAATGCTTTGGGATTCCAAGGGGCAACCATAGGTAATAGTAGCAAACCGAGTCAGACAGCTACAATAGAGAGTAAGAAAAATGTCTGTGAATCTGTGGTTGTTACCCAATTGGCAACTCTGGTTGACGTACTCTTAACGCACAGCTTACGGTAACTTTACTTTGTTTGTTGCCAGTGTGATTAGATCTTCAATTCTCTTCATATTTGGATCACCGGCAAGATAACCAATACCCCGATGTAGGTGGAGGCGAAATTGGGTGATGAGGGTTTCTCTATCTGTACCCAAACCATCGTTGTGACAGCGTTGTTTGAGTGCTAACAGCAATATATCAGCCATTTCTCCCCCAAAGACGCGCCATGTCATTTCCACGTTGCTATCTTGGGGTATGGGTATGGGTGTGGGTATGGTTGGTTCAGCGAGAGAACGACAAAACGCCCACCGACATAGTATATTCCATTGTTCTATTTTGGTGTTGCGTTTGAGTTTGAGAAGTTGATCTTTGGCTGTTTGGGATAGTCTAATACGTTCTATAGGGGATTCCATATTTTTTTATTAACGAACCGCAGAGGCGCAGAGGACACAGAGAGAAGAAGGAAGAGGTTAAAATTTGGCGAAGTTTTATTTTGCTATATTTTGATTTTGGGCAATATTGCGAACTATACGATTAAGAAAACTGAGGTAATCATCTATTTCTTCGTAACTATCTAATTCTTGTTCTTCTTCTAGTGTGAGTTGTGAATCTTGTTGTTTGGAAATTAATGTTTCAATGCGATTTTGTACGCTAGTGGAAGCACAAAATATAGGTGTTCCTTCTTGTAGTTCAATTCTGATTGCACCTTCTAAAGGTAAGGTAGCAGGAAGATTTTGTAAGGTTGGTAGTAAGGGAGTTGTCATATTTAACTCTGTGAAATACTAAATGATATTTTACCAAAAATAACCAGGTTTTATTGTAGTTTCTCTTTTACCAGAGTTATATTGTAGGAGATATTCACGCGCTATGGCTTCATTCTCTCGTAAATTTTCCACCGCTTTTTCATCAATTTCTGTATCAGTGGAAAGGAGAATTACTTGATGACTTGCTGCGGGAAAGTATCTTTCTACTAGGTTGTTTCTGTGTGATGAGTCGAGTCTTCCCAGGGGTGTGTCAATAGCAACGGGGAGGCGTTTTCCTGATACTTTTGCTAAACCCCATAAAAAGGCGATCGCTAATAATTGTTTTTCTCCTGCTGATAACCGATGTTTAGGCACTGGTTTACCGTTTAAATCATATAATGATATGGCAAATGTTTTAGCATCAATGGCGATCCGATGTACTAAATCTGATTTGTGTAGTAAATACAAGAAACAATTTTTGACTTCTTCTTCTAATTTATTTAACTTCCTTAAAGTCAATTTTTCTCGAAATATCTTTAAGGTATTTTGTACTTTAGTCGCTGCATTAATTAAATGTTCAGTAGTTTGATATTTCAAATTATCGCTAGTGTAACTATTTAGCTCTTTTTTAGTTTTATCAATTACTATTTCTAACTCTAATAAACTGCGAGTTAGTACCTCGAAATTAGTATTAGCTTTATTTAATTCAGTTTGTGCTTGTTCTCTAGCTTTTTGTAATTTTGTATATTCTTCTGGTGCTGCTGCTGTTTGAATTTGTCTTTCTATAGAAAGAATTTCTTCTTCATAATTCTGTAATTCTACTAAATACTTTTGGGCAGCATTTTGGGCAGTTTGTAACCGATAGATTAAATTATCAACTAAAGTTAAACTTTCTTCATCTCCATTTAACCAAGTTGTTTCTGTAGATGAATTAGCCGTATATAAACTATCTATATCTTGAGATAAAAAAGTTTCAATCCTGTTAATTTTATCTAATTCTAGATTTAACTGATTTAGCAAGTTAAGTAAACGCTGATCTCTATGAATTAATACATCCTTAGCTAATTGAATTTGTTGGATTTTGAACTCTTTTTCGCCTTGGATTTGAATTTGCGATAATAAATTAGGAATTAAAGCCAAAGGTAAAACATCCTCAGCTAATTCACATAAAGATTTACGAATATTTTCTGAATTTTTTACTTGATTTTCCTTTTGTGTATCTAATTGACTGCGTTCAGCAGCGATTTTACCACCTTCGGCGATAAATTTATTTAAAGCTTCCTCATGTTTAGTTGCTAAATTTTCTTTTTCAGCTTCTAAAACTTCTAATTGTGCTTTTGTAGTTTCCTGTTTTTCCAGTTGTTCACTCAGGCTATTTTCAAGTTCTTCTAATTTAGCTAAATCTTGATTATCAGCATTTTCCTTTTTTTTACGATTAACTAATATTTCTAAATCTACAGCTAATTTATCAGCTAATTCTAAACCTAAAAGTCCATTAATTGCATCTACAACTACAGGAGGTGGTATTTCTTGTTCTGCAAGTTCTTTAACTTGTTCACCATCAAACAAAAATAGATTAGAAATCCCTAAAGGTAAAATATTCTCTATATATTCATCCCAGATATTAGCTAAAGATTGCGGCCAAGTTTCATCATCTCCTAAAATTCCTAATGAGTCTTTACCATCTTTGGGATTTTTTTCCCAAATTCTTACAACACGATATTTAACAGGTTTATCATCTTCAATATGTTCAAAAACTAATTCAATTCTGGTTTTATTAATAGGGTCAGCTTTGCTATTGACGCATTGAGTTAAAAAGTCAGAATAACTCAAGTTTCCTCTCGTAGAACATTGGGCGCGTTGTCCATATAATGCCAGCCGAATAGCATCCATTAAGGTGGTTTTTCCCCCTCCATTCATACCACCTAATAGGATAATAGGACGGATATTATCATCATCAATTCTCGGATCAAGGTTGATGATTTGTTTTCCAGCATAGGGACCAAAGTTTTGCAGTACAAGTTCTAGGAATATCATGGTTATTTATTGTTATTAATCTAGTTCCCTGGATCTGCCGGGGAACGCTGTACAAGAGGCTCTGCCTTAGTTATAATTGTATGAGGCACAGCCTCATTTTAGGCATTCCTAACGAACCACAGAGGCACGGAGGACACGGAACGCATAAACTCTATAAACTGGGTTATGATTGTATGAGTCAGAGCCTAATTTTAGGCATTCCTAGCCAGAGTTTAGAAAGCACAAAAGAAAGATAGATTGATAGGTATTTTTAGTCATCTGAAAGATGACTTTTACTATTAAACTAGGAATCAATTCCCAGTCTGGTTATCGGTCTTAATTTCTAAATCTAGCTAATAAATCCTCACGAGACAACTGCAAAAGTAAAGGAGTAAAATCTTCCCTAGAGATACTAATTACTTTTTCCATAATTTTCTCCAATTCAGAATCAATTTCTCCAAAACGTACTTGTAAAATACTTTCTACCATCGCACGTCTTTCTCTTTTTTCGCCTTGTTCTAAACCCTGTTCTAAACCCTGTTCTAACCCTTCTTTCCGTTGTTGTTCTTTGAGTTCTTCTATTAGTTGTTCATACATCTCTGATAATTTCATAATCAACTCCCGATCATCTTGATCAATATCTTTCTCTTTTTGTTGGCGGGCTGATAAAATATCAATTAGGTCATTTACTAATTTTATAACATTTTCCAAAAGTGGATTATTATTAGCTAGTGCTTCTAATTCTTCCACTGCTTGTCTTTGTACTTTTCCCCTCCCTAATAGTCTTAAAAACAAAGTTTCTAGTGTTGTGTGTAATTGATGAATGACAATGATTCCAGTTTTGAATACTTTTCCGGTAAAATAAACGCCTGAACCCGTATGTGTATGAGGCAAAGGTTCATTTTAGACATTTCTAGAACGAGAAATGAAGGATTTATTTTTACCTTTTATCACCTATTCTAAAAATTTGATTAGCTGTTAAATTCAAGTTAGGAAATGCCGTAGAAATTAACACATCATTTCCTGTAAATTGACTAATTTGATATTCTCCTTCAACTAAATTATGTATAGAAATTGTTGGTTGTTTAGGATTCCCTATATATCTTCTTCCACCTAAACCTAGATAGTCGGTGATCCAATATTCAGGAATACCTAATTTTTCATATTCTGCTAATTTGATTAAATAGTCATCTTGCCAATTTGTGCTAACTACTTCAATTACTAAACGAACGGTTTCACCTTGGGTAATTGTAGAACGCTTATTCCATAAAGGTTCATTATTAATAGCGTTCCAATCTAAAACAATCACATCGGGATTATAACCAGATTTGGCAGAATCTACAGGTTTAATAATACATTGTCTGGGAATAAAATAAGGTAGGTTATTTTGTTCAATTTGTACACTTAATTTCTGTCCTAAAAATCCTGATACCTGTTCATGAGTTCCCGTTGGTTGCATTTCAAAAATGACTCCATCATGTAATTCAAACCGTCCATAGCCATCTGGATACCAGTCAAGGAAATCCTCTAAATCTATGAGTTGTGGTAATGTTTGTAACATAATTCAATCTTCCTTTTTCTTAAATTTCCTACCTGCAAAACTATCTGGTTTAGTCTCTTCCTTTTCTGGGGATTGACCTATATTTAATTGTTTAAATGTTTCCCGAATTGTCGCCACATCTCCTCTAAGTGCTGCTTCTCTTAAATCCCGTTTCAAATGGGCGTTTTTAATAGCTTCTTCTTGGGAACGGGAACTTGTATCAAAGCATTTTTCTAAACTTTCAAAAATTCCTACGCGGCGTGTTTTTTTCTTAAATTGTCTTTCTGTATCTAACAGTTTGGCCATGAGTTCTAATTGCATTGCGTCACCTTCACATATTTCTTCTAATACTTCCCATTCATCGCTACCAAGTAGGCTATAATCTGAACCAGGACGGGGATCTTTAAATGCTTCTCCTGTGATTTCTTTATATATTCGGGGTAAACTATCATCAAATTCGTGTTTTTCTTCTAACCATATCCGGCGAATTGCGCTGAGTTCTTCTATAGAAATTAGGGTAATATCACGCATATTTTCTGGGGCTGTTTCTCTGATTTTTTTTTCTGCTGTTAATAATTTTCTTAACCAATATTCTCGCCAATATTTTGTATAAGGCCCGTGAATTGGTTCAACCGATATTTCACCATCTACATTACGTTCAAATAATTGAACTTCTCCCCAGATACGTCGAAAATCTCTCTTATTTCTATCATCTCTAATATCTAGTTCATTACGCATATCTAATAGAGGTTGCATCCATTCTTTTTCTTCATCATTTTGAATCATAGCTTCCATAGATTTGTCTTTATTAACAATTGTGCAAACCCAACATCCAAATCGGGAATCTCCACAACTAGGAGTAGAGGTATCAACAACTAAAGGACATTCATTATCTGCTGTTGCACCTCGATACATAGTAAATAAATCTTTATTGCTATGTCCCCAAGGATTTTGATACTGATTTAGATATATCCAAACCTCATCAGTACGCCAATCTTCTATAGGAAGATAAATCATAGAATTAGGTCTATTTGGATTGAGATTCATGTGATCACGTATCCGCCATTCTCTATGTTTAGCCATTGTTATAGAACGTTTTACACTTTCAGCCTTACGAGTACCCAATACAAGAATTACTTCTCCAGTGGCTTGAATAACGTTTCTAATAAAACTGTCAGTAGGTTTAATTTTCAATCTGTCAGTACACCAACGCATACGATTACGTGGGGCTGGGTAGCCTTTACCTATTAAATTGACCCAAAATGTATCTTTAATTGCTGGATAAAGAAGATGGGCCTCAAGTGGTATTGCTTGTTCTTTCGCTGCTATTTTCATCCGTTGTAAAGATTTTCTTACCCAAGCAGCAACTAAAGGATTTTCTACTAAGGTATCAGTGGTAATGACATGAATAGTTTTAGTTCTTTTTTCTGGAGGAAGTCCAGAAATTGCATTCCAAATTAGTTGTAAAATTGCTGTACTGTCTTTTCCACCGGAATACCCTACAACCCAAGGTATCGCATCTAAACAATATAATTCTTGAATTTCTGTGGTGAGAACTTGAATATAGTCTACTAATTCCGCTACAGTACGATTTTGTTGAGTTTTACTGTCTGGTTGTTGTGCTATGGTCATGACTCTCTACCTGTAAAAATAATGATGTACCCTGAACTTATGCGTTAGAACAAATAACACCTTGATAAATACTAAGATAGTTTACATTAATTGCTCAAAAGGATTTTTAAAAACTATACTATTAGTATCTAATATTTTGGAAATATAAGCAACCCAATCTAGATTTAGTTTTTAAAAATTAACATCATGGACAGCACATCTGAACAAAACCGTAATATTTCTCAACATTACCCAGAAAATGAAACTCAACAGGTGTTATCTACATTACTAGAGAAGTTTCTTTGTCAAAAAGACCAAATTATTGTTCAGCAAACTAAGATGGGTGGTGTTGAAGCTTATGTGGGTTCTGTCACCTTAGAATGGTTTGCAAAGAGAGTTAATTTTGCTTCTACATTACCGCTATTGCAAAAACAGTATAATTCTGAAACAGATAATATTGAAATTGATGCGGATAGCATTGATGAAGTTCAACAACGTCCTTTAGATTGGTCACGTCAAGCAGCGTTAGTACAGTATTTAGCAGCCAGAAAAAATCATAAGTTCCCCCCGGTATTGGTTGTCATTAATCAACCTTGGGTTGATGATGCAAAAGCGGATGAGTGGGATAGTGAAGGGCGTGCTAAAAAAGCTACTACAGATTTTATCCATTTAGATCAAAATGGTACAGTGGGTTTGCTAAATGTGGCGGCAGAAAATGTTAGTATTTATGCCTTAGATGGTCAGCATCGGTTAATGGGAGTCCAGGGTTTATTAGAATTACTTAAAACTGGTCAATTGAGACGATATAAAAAAGATAAAACATCTAATGATAGTTTTATCACTCTATCAGAGTTAATAGATAATCACCAAGTTGATACAGATTATTTAGAAAATTTACCACAGGAAAAAATCGGTATTGAGTTTATTTGTGCTGTAAATGCTGGAGAAAATTACACAGACGCAAAACGACGAGTCAGGTCTATTTTTGTTCATGTCAATTTAATGGCTGCACCTTTAACCAAGGGTCAGATAACACAGTTAAATGAAGATGATGGTTTTGCTATTGTAGCTCGAAAAATTGCGGTGACACATCCACTTTTGGCAGAAAAAGATAACCGCAAACCTCGTATAAATTGGAATAGTGCCACAGTAGCAACAAATTCTACTGTATTAACGACACTGCAAGCATTACAGGATATGTCTGAACGATATTTGGGGCAAAAATTCCCCCATTGGAAACCTTTGGAAAAAGGTTTAATTCCCATGCGTCCAGACAATGAAGAATTACAAGAGGGAATTGCAGAGTTTACACAGTTATTTGATTATTTAGCGAGTCTTCCTAGTTATAAAATTTTAGACCACGAAGATACACCAGTTTTGCGGCGGTTTAGTTTTGAAAAAGGTGGTGGTGAGGCAAATATTTTATTTCGTCCAGTTTCTCAAGTTGCTTTGGCGCAAGCTTTGGGAATTTTGGTTTTTAAAAAAGGTTTGAGTTTAGAAACTATTTTTAAAAAGTTGCGAAAATTTGATCGTCAAGGTGGTTTTAGTGAAATGGAGTTTCCCCATTCTTTATGGTATGGGGTGTTATATGACCCCAATAAAAAGCGAGTTCAGGTTGCAGGAAAAGATTTAGCGGTGAAGTTATTGGTTTACATTTTGGGAGGAATAACTGAAAAAATGGAAGTTGCTGCTTTGCGTAAAGCTTTAGCTGATGCTAGAACTATAGAAGATAATACTATTGGTTTTAATGGTAAGTTGGTTGAACTCCAGGATGTAGGTTTACCAACTGTTTTATAGTTAAAAATAGTTATTTGTTTGCTTATACACCCGCCCGGAAATTAATTTCTGGGCTAATACCTCAAGTACGTTAAAACGTACTATAAATTCATCTTTAATTAACTCAAAATACAATCAAATTTTATTTCTCAACACAATATATAAATATTAAATAGTCGGTTTTAACCGACTTTAGCTTTAAGACAGGGAATTTATTCCCTGACTAGAATATTTATGGTTGAAAAATGTTTTCACGATGCCATTCTAAAGCTTCAATATCTGGAAAGTATTTCTCTATTTTAGGCAGGATGAGTTTTTCACCATGAAAATCTTTTATTGGTTTAGCATGGGGAGAAACTCAGGGTTATTTCATTCTAGATTTAAGCAACGAATTTAGGTGTTTTCAGCCATTGTGAGATGGAATTCCTGAAGCCTAAAATGACGCATTGTCGTAAATACATAAAATGTCAGATTTTAGAATGAAACAGCCCTGGTATAATCCACAGCGCCCCTAAGTTCTCCACGTAATATTTCAAGTCCACCATTGGCATATTCTTCAAATATATGATTTCGTATTTCGTAATTTTGTTCATCATGAAAAGATAGAACTTGTATATCTGTCGTTTCAATAACAGCTAACAAATTTATAATAATGTCATATCCTCTAACAATAAATTGTTCTTGAGGAATAGGAGATGGTTCACGTTTAGAAACTTCCTCAAAAGGAACACGCTTTTTATGCTTGACCCCCAAAGCAGCAGCAAAAACGATAACATCAGCGAAAGTTTTAAAAGGGCCATTTCCCCCATCAGAAGAAATTAAAGCCTTAACTAAATCCGCCTTATCTTTAGCCACCCTGATTCTACCAGATTCCGCCATAACTAAAAAATAATATTGATGTAAAATATTGTATCTGAAAACAAATCAAAACTTAACTATCTTGATGATTTGTAATCTCATCAGAAATAGCAACCATTTTTTCTCCTCTTTAGGAAGTTGGTATTAAATAAAAAATGATGTTGGGTTTTTTATTCTCAACCCAACCTAGTCACAATTTATAATCACCTAAAATCATGCAAATTCTGATTTAGATAATTACTGGACTTACGCAAAACCTACTTCAAATACTGTCATTGCGACGTAAGGAAGCAATCTCAAACCCCTAGGTTTCGTTAAAATGCGTAAGTCCTAAATTATTTTCAATCAGTATGATCATCTGCATCAGGTTTTTTAATTCCTTCTTGAAAACTTCTCAAGCTTTTTCCTAATACTCCTCCCAACTCAGGAATTTTCTTTGGCCCAAAAATCAAAATTGCAACTATGGTAATGATCGCTACTTCTGGCCATCCTAGTCCAAACATATAATTTTCCTCTTGAATTACTCTCATTAATTATAGGATTGATTCTGTCTTAATGGGCATATTTAACCATGTACTCAATTCTTGGGCTAACCAATCAAGTTCTAGTTCTGATATTAATTCATTATTATTTCCAATGGTGAATTTTTTGTTTTTTCCTACCCAAATGATTAGTTGCGCTTCAACTGCTACTGAATTAAAAAATATATATTGTTTACGCTCATATTTTCTAATTCTTTGGATCAGACAAATGTCTTCTTTTTTGGCTGGTGTTGGCAATTTTATTTTTGTTCCCCATAATTCACGGACTAATTCAATTTTATGTTGAGTGATATGTAATTTCAGTTTACCAAACAATGTAAATAATAACATATAAACTGATATACTTGTAATCCCTAATAATAGTAAAAATAGGATCACAAATAAAGGACTTGCTGTCCATTCATTAAGCCTCATAGTTTGTAAGCATATCTGAGTGATAGCTATTAAGATACAATTATTCCAAATTAAGTTCAAAGTTTTGAATGTTAACCCACTTGGTGGGATCATACAATCTATAAAATTCTTATCTTTGGTTAATTCAATTTTACTATCGTTGGGCTTTTTAATTAATAATTGGGGATTGGTTTTAGCTGGTAATTGGGGTTTATCTAAAGCTGTGATCGCATTCTGAGCAGAGCTTAAACGATTTCCTAAACTGGGTTCTGTCATTAACTTTAACCAGTGGGTAAAGTTGGGACTCAAATTAGCAACTTCAGTAAATTGAATGCGAAAATCTTTTTCTGGTAAATCAGCAGGATGTGAACCTGTGACTAAGTAGATGATGGTGCATCCTAAACTATAAAGATCGGAAGCGGGAACTGTTCTACCTCCAAATTGTTCTTGTGGCATATAACCATAAGTTCCAACTATGGTTCTTGTTCCTATTCCTTCACTACCTAAAGCTGTTTGCACTGAACCAAAATCTATCAGATAAACTTGACCGGAACTATTACCTGTTCTATCTGTTAATAAGATGTTACTAGGTTTAATATCTCGATGAATTACAGGCGGATTTAAACTATGTAAATAAACAAGAATTTTGAGAACAGATTTAGCAATTTGTTTAACTTCTGATTCTGTAAATTTACGTCCAGTTTCTAAATATTGTTCTAGGGTTTTAGCAGAAATATAAGTTTGAATGAGGGCAAAACCTTTAAAATTATCTGTGTTGATTTCAAAATAGTCTAAATAACGAGGTATATGAGGATGGGATAAAGATTTTAAAGTTTCTGCTTCCCGCTCAAATAATTTGAGATCATCCCATTGAAAATCATGATTGAAAGATAGTAATTTAACTATTACCAGTTCTTGAGTTTGTAAATCTTTTGCTAATAAAGTCTGTCGTCCGGCTTTTTTGCCTAACTGCTTTTGCACTTCATAGCGATTTGCTAAGATATTATTACTCATAGGTTGATGAGTTGACACCCTGGTGATACTAACAAATCTATCATGGCTTAGGTAATGAGCGATCGCCAAGTATCTATCATGTAGGATGCTGATTAAATCTGGCCTTTCCATTTTAAATTGTGAATTTTTAATTGCTTATGCCTTCCCAACTTTGGCCATACATTACCCCAGGTATCCCCGATGAATTATTTGAAAATTTACCAGGTATTCCCCTGAGTCAGAGAGAATTAAGATTGTTGTTAATTTCCCAACTGCGACTACAAGCTAATTCGGTATTGTGGGATATTGGCGCAGGAACAGGTACAATTCCTGTAGAGGTAGGGTTATTATGTCCCCAAGGACAGGTAATAGCTATCGAAAGAGACGAAGATGTGGCTAACCTCATTAAACATAACTGCGATCGCTTTGAAGTCAAAAACGTCGAAGTTATAGAAGGTAGCGCCCCAGAGTGTTTAAATAAAATCAAATTAGCACCAGATCGCATCTGTATTGAAGGTGGGAAAGCGATCCAGGAAATTGTCAAAGCTGCATGGCAATATTTACCGTCCTCTGGTCGAGTGGTCGCCACTGCTGGTAATCTAGAAAGTCTATATAGTATTTCTCAAAGTTTTTCTCAATTGAGAGCGAGAAATATCGAAGTAGTACAGTCAGGCGTTAACCGTCTACAAACGCGAGGTTATTCTCAAACCTTTGTTGCTGATGATCCCATTTTTATTCTTAGTGGTGAAAAATTAGATTAAGTAGGTTGGCGTTAAAAATTGTCTTTATAGCAAGGGAAAAGGCATCCTGAACCACTAAACTCCTAAACTCTTTCTGTTTTCGGTTTTGGATTCAATCCAAAATCCAAAATCTAAAATCACAAATACTATCCTATGTCCTGGCCTCGAATTATTAGTGGAATTATTGCGATCATCATGGCATTATCTTCAACCCTCTTTGGGGGTTGGTATTTTACCATAGCGATCGCTATTGTCGTATTTTTAGGTCAACAAGAATATTTTAATTTAGTCAAGTCCAGAGGAATCATTCCCTCAGTGAAAACTACCATGTTCGTGAGTCAAATAATCTTAATTATTTGTACTCTTGATGCTACTCTAGCAGATGCGATTATGCCAGTAGCCGGGACACTGATTTGTTTTTACCTCCTATTTCAACCCAAATTAGCCACCATTGCCGATATTTCCGCTTCCATCATGGGTTTATTTTATGTAGGTTACTTACCTAGCTATTGGGTAAGGTTAAGAGGTATTGATCATGCCACCAGCAGTAATTTACCTTTAGGTGGTTATTGGCCAACAAATTGGACAGAAATAGGTCAAGGCGATTTTACCTCCCTCCCTACAGGTTTAACCGCCACGATCCTTACCTTCTTTTGTATTTGGGCAGCAGATATAGGCGCTTACTTTTTTGGTAAATTCTTCGGCAAAACTCGTCTATCTGATATTAGTCCCAAAAAAACCGTAGAAGGCGCTGTTTTTGGCATTACCGCTAGTCTCTCTATGGCTATGATCGGTTCTTACTGTCTCCATTTTCCCTATTGGTTAATCACGGGGATCACATTAGGTTTAATTATTGGTATTGCCAGTTTATTAGGTGATTTAACAGAATCATTACTGAAACGAGATGCAGGAGTTAAAGATTCAGGACAGTTAATACCCGGCCATGGTGGCATTTTAGATCGCACCGATAGTTACATTTTTACTGCCCCATTAGTCTACTATTTCGTTACCTTACTTTTACCTCTCCTGGAAAAAACACTCTCAACAGGAGTCAGTTAACAATAGAAAAAATATTCTCCCTCATTCCCCTCCATTCTCCCATAAGATCAACTAAAATTTAGCTTTTCTTTGCCTTTCCCACCTTGCCTCCCCATAGTTATATAATTTAAACTAAATTCAAGGAATATTGAGTTTTGATTTTTTAATGGTTATGGGTTAACGTTGATGCGGCCATAACAAGTCAGTTGTTGTGATATCAAAGAAATTTCTTGGATATCAACATCTGTTCCCAGGTTTATAATATAAGGAGAATTCCTCTCTAACAGTACCTTTTGATCGGTCTTTACCTGAACTTGTGTTAATTGGAGTTCTTGGCCATTAAGTAGTTCTAAGCCTAAATAAATATCAAAAAATGATCCATTGGGATCAGACATTGGAACACCATGCAGCATCAGTACCTGATTGTCAAGGGTAATTTTTCTCCAAGTAATGGGGTTGGAATTTAGGCTGGATTCTGATAATAGTGTTACCAGTAGATCATTTATGGCCGTCAATAATAATGGAGATGAGAGAGAATTATTCAGATCCTCTGCTGCTACAATCAACTTCCCAACTACAGGAACTATTTCTGATAATTGCAATGGTTGTCCTTTAAGGATCGACGCAACATTCAATCTGATATTTTTTGCCTCAAGTTCAATTTGTGTAATCCACAGACCTTGGTAGACTGCACCACTAGCAGCAATAAATACTTCAGGAATAGAACCAGAAAGCAGTTGGCGATCGCTCGCTTTTATTTGCACCTCTAAATGAGATACTTGAGTTAACTGGCTTTTTAACCAGAGCTTAATCGCTGAAGTCAAAACTTTTGTAATTATCCTCACTTTCTTGTGATCTCTATTTGAGGAACTTGATTCAGTCATTTTTCGACGATTGATAGGAACGTAAATATGCTCAATAATTGAGTATTTTAACCAGTTCTTAACTGTAGCACTGAATCTTGTTAATCACCAAGTGCCACTATTAGTATGCTAAATACCCAACAAAAAAATTAACAAATACAGATGGAGGCCAGACTACAAAAAATTTTAGCTCAATGGGGTATCGCTTCACGCCGCGAAGCTGAAGCCATGATTAGGGACTCACGGGTATTTGTCAATGGGGTTGCAGCACATTTAGGTCAAAAAGTTGATCCCCAACAGGACAATATCACTATTGATGGTCAACCCATATTAATAGAAAAACGCCCTTCCTTAATATATTTATTGCTGCATAAACCCGCAGGAGTTGTATCCACTTGTCATGATCCCCAAGGTAGAACCACCGTATTGGATCTACTCCCCTCAGAACTACAAACAGGATTGGGCCTTCATCCAGTAGGCCGTCTAGATGTAGATTCCACAGGTGCATTAATTCTTACCAATGATGGTAACTTAACTTACGCACTCACCCATCCCAGTCACAGTATTTCCAAGACCTATCATGTCGTTGTTCAAGGATATCCTCCACCTAAAGTATTGAAGACGTGGAGTCAGGGTATAGTGCTAGAAGGGAAAAAGACTAGACCGGCTCAGGTGCATTTAATAAAACGTTCTCTCGATCAAAGTAGTTTGGAAATAGTTTTACAGGAGGGCAGAAATCGGCAAATCCGCCGTGTTGCCGAGCAACTGGGATATCCAGTCATTAAACTACACCGGACGGCTATTGGTTCAATTCAATTAAAAACCTCAATTACACCATTTTTACCCGTTGGTAAATATCGTCATCTCACCACCGATGAGATCAGTTTTTTAAACAACCAGATAAATCGCACACCTATTAAGACAACGCCGAGTTAAGGAGCAAAGGGAAAATATGAAATGGTTCAGCAAGAAGGATAAACAACCAATCAAACCTTCTATCCAAGAATATCAAAGCGAAAAGTTGCTACAACTTGGCACACAACTAGCTGGGATCAGGCAAGAACAAAATCTCACTCTTGATGAATTAGTTTTACTAACCAGAATTCCTCGACGACTTTTGCAAGCCATTGAAGAAGGTAACTTAGCTGACTTACCAGAAGCCATTTATATTCAAGGCTTAATTAGACAATTCGCCGATGCTTTAGGACTAGACGGAGTAGAATTTGCCACTCATTTTCCTATTGGTTCTCAATCGGTAGTTTTGAATGGAACTACCAAAGGTCTATCTATCCCTCAGTTACGGCCTGTTCATCTCTACATCCTCTACATTATTATCATTTTCTCCTCTGTCAATGGATTATCTAATTTATTAAATAATTCTTCATTACAGGCTAGAAACTCCCAAACTCAACCAAATACGGCTGTACAACCACAAGCACAACAAACAGCTAATAATAAATTAATTAGTAGTCAAAAAGATCAGTCTGTACAAGTTGGTGTTACTTTAAAAGCCTCTTCTTGGATTAGTGTGGAAACAGATGGTAAAACAGCCTTTGAAGGAGTTCTACCAGAGGGCGCTAGTCGTAGTTGGCAAGCCAATAAACAATTAACGGTCAAAACCAATAATGCTGGTGTTGTATTAATGAGTGTTAATCAACAGAAGCCAAAACAGATGGGACAACTCGGTAAACCTGAAGAAATCAGAATTGCTGCCAGACCAAGCTCATAAGAGGAGTTCAGGAGTATGGCTTCGCTATCAGGAGAAAGAAGAATTTTCCGTCCTGCTTCCCTGGTAGGGGCAACCACGGGGAGATTACCCTTACCGCTTCCATACTTACCCCCTATAGCCGCGTCCAAAACGGATCGTGAGGGTTTTAAGGCGATCGCCTAATTCTTGTGTCAATACACCAGATTGGTAACGCCACCCCCAATTCCCCTCCGCCGTACCAGGAAAATTCATCCTTGCTTCAGTTCCTAACCCTAATACATCCTGCAAAGGAATAACTGCCTGATTGGCAATAGAACTTAAAGCCAATCGAATTAAATCCCAGTTTATCCCGTCAGGACTAATACAACCCAAATACAACAATAAATTTTGCTTTTCGTAATCATTCGCAGCATTAAACCAGCCTACAGTCGTATCATTGTCATGAGTACCTGTATAAACTACAGCGTTGCGAGTGTAGTTAAAAGGTAAAAACGGATTACCGGGATCAGAACCAAAGGCAAACTGTAATACCTTCATACCCGGAAATTCAAACTGATCTCGCAATGCTTCCACCTCTGGAGTAATGATCCCCAAATCTTCAGCTAAAACCGGTAACTTACCTAACTCTGTTCTAATAGTTTCAAATAAAGCTATACCAGGAGCTTCAACCCATTCACCATTGATAGCCGTCTCTTCACCTTGGGGTACAGCCCAATAAGCCTCAAAGCCCCGGAAATGATCAATACGAATTATATCTACATAATCCAGCATTGCTTCAAAGCGTAATATCCACCATTTAAAATCTTGTTTTTGTAATTCTTCCCAGTTATAAACCGGATTTCCCCATAATTGACCCGTGGCACTAAAATAATCAGGTGGTACTCCCGCCATTAAAGCTACCGCGCCCGTTTCTTCATCTAGGGCAAAAATATCAGGATTTGCCCAGACATCAGCACTATCATGGGATACATAAATAGGGATATCACCAATAATATCTATACCGTTCTCATTAGCATATTTTTTCAGTTCTGTCCACTGCCGGAAGAACTCATATTGGACAAATTTGTAATAAAAAATTTCCTCTTTTAATTCCTGTTCAATCTTGGCTAAAGCTGCTGGTTCACGCTTGGCTAATTCCACTTCCCAATTATGCCAACTTTCACCATTTTGGGCATCTTTGATAGCCATAAATAGAGCATAATTATTTAACCAATAGCCTTTATCACCACAAAATGTCGCAAAAGCTTCTTTTTGAGTTGAATTGGCTTTATTTTTAAAATTATCACAAGCTTTAATGAGTAGATTAACCTTAATTGGTAGAACTGCATTAAAATCTACCTTATCTGTGGGAAAATCAGGTAAATTAACTAAATCTTCCTCAATTAATAAACCTTCCTCTAGTAATTTTTCAGGACTAATTAAAAAGTAATTTCCTGCCATGGCAGAGTAGCACATATAGGGGGAATTACCATAACCAGTGGGTCCCAGAGGTAATACTTGCCAATATTGCTGGTAACTATCTTTGAGAAAATCAATAAACTGATAAGCTTCTAAACCTAAATCCCCAATACCAAAACGACTGGGAAAAGAACTAGGATGAAGTAAAATACCACTTGATCTAGGAAAAGGCATATTTAACCTGAAATATAGGAAAACGTAATTTGTTTTGTCACTCACGCATCGAATTTATCATGGCATAGTCAGTCTTGACTGTTGTGATTCGTGAAGAAATGAGAAGATTAATCACAATCATATCCAGATCCCGGACTTCTTCGAGAAGTCCGGGATCTATACCCCTAGCAATAAACTTTGAATTACAGCACTTCCCGATGTTATGAGATACAAATTTAACAGGCAGGATGCCTGTTCCACAAGGGTTTTATGATTTCAGTTTGTACCTCACTGATATGAAATATGCTGTATTCAATTAAATAATTAATACACAATCGAAAATCCAAAATCTAAAATCCAAAATTCTATGACTTACAGAAATCCTGCTCCTACCGTTGATATCATTATTGAATTAATTGATAGACCTAATCGCCCGATTATCCTGATTGAAAGACATAATGAACCTTTAGGTTGGGCGTTACCCGGTGGTTTTGTTGATTATGGCGAAGCGGTGGAAAAGGCCGCAATGAGGGAAGCAGAGGAAGAAATAGGTTTAAAAGTAGAGTTAATTGAACAGTTATTAGTATATTCTGATCCTGAGCGCGATCCCCGTCAGCATACAATTAGTATTGTATTTTTAGCGACGGCTACAGGTGAACCTTTGGCGGGTGATGATGCTAAGGGTGTAGGTATTTTTGAGCCTTGGTGTGTTCCGGGTAATTTGTGTTTTGATCATGACCGGATTTTGCGGGATTATTGGCGGTATAGAAATTATGGGATTCGTCCGAGGTTGGGGTAAGAGAAACGAACCGCAGAGGCGCAGAGGACGCAGAGAGAAGAGAGGAAGAGAGAAGAAAAATGTAGGGGTTTAGCATCGCTGAACCCAAGCTGTTCAACTTCCTGACTGTCTCAACAGGTAGTCTAAAACTCTGTCAATTCGTTCTAATGCTGCATTAGTTGTCTTTGTTCTGTAGTCATGTTAGTTCTTTTTGTTTTTGGTGTTGGCGCTTGGCTATTGCATCACTGATAAGTATTTTTACCATTTGACTCATCGAGCGTTTTTCGCTGCTGTGGATATTTCTGCATAAAGCTTTAAATCATCTTCATCAGTGAAATATATGTTTAGTCTTTTTCCTTCAGGCATAATGGCAATGCTTACTATTTCTATGCTTTCATTTTCTCTTGATTTTCCTAGTTTTGTCATGCAGTGTTAGATAGTGCTACTGTAATACTATAAGTAGTCGTTAGGCAATATTGCCATCAATACCTGTACTTTAGTATCAAGCATTGTTTTATACTTCTACAATAGTATTCAATGGTGCGATATGGACGCTGAAGAACTTTTACGGAAATACGTGAATGGGGAACGAGATTTTAATTCTGATTATCTGAGAGGGGTAAACCTTGAAGGTGCAGATTTAAGTGAAATAGATTTCACAAGTGCAGATTTAACGGGGGCAGATTTGAATGATGTTAACTTGAGTAAAGCAGACCTTAACTGCACAAATTTGAGTAGGGCATCTTTAATAAACGCTAATTTAAGTGAATTAGTGAACGGTTCTAGTTTAAATTTGACTTGGGCTGAATTGAGTGGTGCTAACTTGAGCAAAGCAAATCTAGAAAGTTCAAATTTCAGTCATGCTCATTTGGATAATGCTAACTTGAGTAAAGCAAACCTAGATAGTGCAAATTTTAGTAATGCTCACTTGAATAATGCTAACTTGAGCAAAGCAAACCTAGATAGTGTAGATCTCCAAAAAGCCTGTTTACAACAAGCTAATTTAGAAAGAGCAGATTTACAAAAAGCTGATTTAATAAAAGCAAATCTAGAAGGTGCAAATTTAAAAAGAGCAGATTTAACGGGTGCGAATATTTACGGTGCAACCTTTAAAAATGCCGACCTCACAGGTGCGATAATGCCAGATGGAGAAGTTTACCAAACATCTACAGATTTAGAATTCGGTAAACCAGAAACACCATTAACAAAAGATATATCCATGACTCGTAAAGTAATCCGTACCGATAAAGCACCTGCACCAGTTGGACCATATAATCAGGCAATTCTCGCTTCTGGGCAAATGTTGTTTGTAGCTGGACAAATTGCCATAGATCCCCGTTTGGGTGATGTTGTTTACACAGATGATGTCACAAAACAAACGGAACAGGTGATGAGAAATATTGAAGCTATTCTCACAGAAGCAGGTGCTACATTTGCAGATGTGGTCAAAACAGGTGTATTTTTAGCTGATATGAATGATTTCGCTGCTGTAAATGCGGTTTATGCAAAATATTTTTCTGAAGATAACGCCCCAGCGCGTGCTTGTGTGGAGGTTTCCCGTTTACCTAAAAATGTGCTGGTAGAAATTGAATGTATTGCCGTGATTAATGGTTAATTATTCGGTGGGCAATGCCCACCCTACTTTTAATTTTCTGGTTCGATGCCTAATGTTTTTTTCTGTATTCAGGTTGTAAATTCTAGTTTAACTGATTATTAAAATTAAGCTGTATAAAATTAAATTCAGTCCTCAAATAGATAGTTAGTAGTAATGACTTCAGTCCTCCAATAAGGAATAAATTCCTCACTACAAACTTTGAATTATTCAAGGTATTTTACTTATAGGCAAATTTGGGGATCACTTCTGATATAATACTCAGAGAGATCATTAAATAGCAAAGGAGTAAGTGTAAATGCTTAGGAGTAACTCGATTAAAAAAGTCATCTGTTATCCTTTACTGGCTTCATTAGTTGTAGTGTTATTAGTACATTCTACTATTGATCAGAGGTTGAAAAATCAAAGTCAAAAGACTTTAGTTCCTGCTCAATTATTTGCTCAAACAGATAATATCAAGTTGGTACAAGCTTCTCAATCTACTTCTATACTAGATGCAAATAAAGCACTAGAATTAGTCCAGAATCTACCACAAGTACGACGGAAAGGGCGAGAAATTCAAAGATTATCTAGGGGAACGATCCGAGTTGCATCAGTGGTTGATAGTTCTCCTACTGCTGACGAACCTTACTATGTAGTGAGAGTATTTGAGAATCACTCTAATCAAACTACCAGTACAATTTATTGGTTTAGGGTGTTGAGTCCTAACGGAGAAATTCAAGCTTTAGATATCGTTGAAAATCAATATATCCCCGTAGAGAAATGGAATCCTGATGCTAGGTAACTTAACTATCAATCACTGTTTTAATTGGTTTATTTATTAACTTTTTTTACTTCCGCGCTCATAAAATCAGCTTTTTAAACAATGTCTCAACAACAAAAAATTAGTCCGTGGCAATATAAACCTTGGTGGTGTCAACCTTGGTCAATTGTCCTCACTGGATTCACTTTGATTAGTGGTAGTTGGTTAATATTTAAAATTGTTTGGTTGACGATTTTAGTAGCTATTCCTCTATTAATTTGGATGGGATTCTTTGTATTAATTTGGCCGCAATTAATGATTAATAGTGGTGTTTTAGATAATTTAGAAAAGGATTCTTAATTTACATATAGTTTTTGTAAAAATGTTAGAAATTGTAGATCAGAATATTAAGGAGGGATTAATTTCTATTATTATCCCTACTCTTAATGAAGCGGGTAATATAAAAGCAGCAATTAATAGCATACAATCTCATAACATAGAAATAATTGTAGTTGATGGTGGTTCAGAAGATGAAACTTTGTTAATAGCTAAATCTTTAGGTGTAGAAGTTGTTGTTTCTCCTCCGGGACGTGCTAATCAAATGAATACGGGTGCTATGGTTGCTAGTGGGGAAATTCTGCTATTTCTTCACGCTGATACTCGTTTACCAAGTGGTTTTGATGAGATGATCAGAAAAACATTAGGAAAACCGGGAATTGTTGCTGGTGCGTTCTCTTTGTCTATAAATGCGCCTAATTGGGGTTTACGTTTGGTAGAATTTGGAGTAAGATGGCGATCGCACCTTTGGCAAATGCCCTATGGTGATCAAGCTATTTTTCTCACCAAAGAAATATTCCAAAAAGTTGGTAATTTTCCCCAAATGCCAATTATGGAAGATTTTGAACTGATGCGCAAACTGAAATTATGGGGTAAAATTTATCTGTTACCCACACCTGTTATTACCTCACCTCGCAGATGGTTAAAAAAAGGCATTTTACAGAGTACCATTTTAAATCAAGTGATTGTCATTGCTTATTTATTGGGGGTTTCTCCAAACCGCATTGCTACTTGGTATCGTCCGAAAAAATTATAAAGTCTTAACCTGATTTTTAGAAAAATAGTCTGTATTAAATCCTATTCATTCATATTCAGCAATTTGAGTTAATCCCATGCTACCAACTAATAAATTAAGATTTAATAACAAAATAAAAATATTGTTATTGGTATGCTTATTAATTGTTGTGGCAAATACAACAAGATTGATTGATATTCAGCAAATTTTACAATCTACCATTATTGAATTTTATACTCAATTTAAGATCAGCCCAATCACGTTTATTTTTATTTATAATTTAGGAACATTACTATTTATTCCTGGTTCTTTACTTACTCTCCAAGGTGGTTATTTATTTGGGTTATTCTGGGGTTCTATATATGTATTAATTGCTGCTTTATCAGGGGCAATATTATCTTTTATTATCGGACGTTATCTATCAAGAAATTGGGTGTATAAACAATTAGAAAAATATCCTAAATTTAAACTAATTGATCAAGCAGTTGCTAAGGAAGGATGGAAAATCGTCTTATTAACTCGGTTATCTCCTATCTTTCCCTTCAATTTATTAAATTATGGCTTTGGAGTTACACAGGTTTCTATTAAAGATTATATTTTAGGTTCTTTAGGTATTTTACCAGGTACAATAATGTATGTTTATATAGGTTCGTTAACTGTAAATATGACCATGATTACTACATCTAATGAATTGATTTCTACAGAAGTACAAATTTGGAAATTTCTCATGCAATTAACTGGGCTAACAGCAACTATTTTAACAACTGTTTACATAACAAAAATATCCCAAAAAGCTTTATCCAGAAAAGTAGAAATGATTGATAATCAGAAAAATCAGGATTATAAATATTAAGAATTTTCCGATTTTTTCCTGTTGTGTATATTGATAGTTATGATATTCTTAGTAAAAAATATTTTTTGGTGTAGCATACATAGGAATCGGAATCTATGAACATATTTTCACTCAATCCCCAAGGATTCTTACAAAGCTCTCTACAGTGGATTAATGGCCTTGGTAGTTTAGGAGGAATAGCATTTATTGGCATCTATTTTATTGCTACTGTGGCTTTTTTACCAGGTTCAATTCTGACCTTGTGTGCTGGTGTAATGTTTGGTGTAATTTTAGGTTCTTTATATGTCTTTATTGGTGCTACATTGGGTGCTACAGCAGCATTTTTGGTAGGACGTTATTTAGCTAGAGACTGGGTAATAAAGAAAATATCTGACAACAAAAAATTTGCAGCTATTGATAAAGCAGTTGGTAAAGAAGGTTTAAAGATTGTATTATTAACTCGACTTTCTCCCATCTTTCCCTTTAATCTATTAAATTATGCTTTAGGAATTACTGGTGTTTCTCTTAAAGATTATTTTCTGGGTTCAGTAGGAATGATTCCTGGTACAATTATGTATGTTTATATTGGATCTTTAGCCAGTAATTTAGCTTTTATTGGTAGTGAAACTAAAGTTGATAATACCATAGTGCATTGGGTAATAAAAATTATGGGTTTGATAGCCACAATTGTGATGACGATTTATATTACTAAGATAGCTAAAAAAGCTTTAGAAAATGAAATTTCATAACTTGATATTTTCTTAATTATGATATAGGTTAGCGTTAAAAATTGTTCAATAAATAAAGCAAATAAATGTCAAATTCAGAACTTACCAGAGTTACAATTCCGCCGATGGATGAGTATAATCAAAAACTACTCAACAACGTTCATCCAGATAATTGGATTAATCCTCAACCTGCTGATAATTATGATTTAGTAGTCATTGGTGCGGGTACTGCGGGTTTAGTTGTCGCTGCGGGTGCTGCGGGTTTAGATTTAGGTTTAAAAGTAGCATTAGTTGAAAAACATCTTATGGGAGGAGATTGTTTAAATTTCGGTTGTATCCCTTCTAAATGTTTAATTCGTTCCTCTCGTGTGGTAGAGGAAATTAAAAAAGCTAAAGATTTAGGTATCAATGTTTCCCAACAATTTGATGTTGATTTTGCCACAGTGATGGGTAGAATGCGCCGCATTAGGGCTAGTATTAGTCATCATGATTCAGTGGCAAGATTTAAAAGTTTAGGCATTGATGTATTTTTAGGTGATGGTAAATTTACAAGTAATAATACTGTAGAAGTGGATGGGAGTATTTTAAAATTTAAAAAAGCTGTTATTGCTACTGGTGCGAGGGCAATTAAACCAAAAATTCGCGGCATTGAAGAAGGGGGTTATTTAACTAATGAAACTGTTTTTTCTCTGACTAGAAAACCCAACAAATTAGCAGTAATTGGTGCTGGACCCATTGGTTGTGAATTGGCGCAGACATTTCGCCGTTTGGGTTGTGAAGTGACATTATTTCATAATGGTTCTCAGATTTTAAATAAGGAAGATATAGAAGCGGCGGAAATTTTACAAAAAGTTTTCATTGATGAAGGTATTCGTTTAATATTCAATTGTCAGATCGAAGAAGTGGTGACAGTTACAGAAGGAAAACGCTTATATTTTTCTGTCAATGGTGAACGAGATTCGATGACAGTAGATGAAATTTTAGTTGGTGCGGGACGTGCGCCAAATGTAGAGGATTTGAATTTAGAAGCAGTGGGTGTTGAATATGATCAAACTTTGGGTGTGAAAGTAAATGATTATTTGCAAACTACAAATCCTAGAATTTACGCGGCCGGTGATATCTGCATGAATTGGAAATTTACCCATGCGGCGGATGCTGCGGCGCGAATTGTAATTAAAAATACCTTGTTTTCTCCCTTTGGTTGGGGACGATCTAAATTAAGTAGTTTGGTAATGCCTTGGGTGACATATACTAGCCCGGAAATTGCTCATGTAGGAATGTATGAAAAAGAGGCGAAAGAATTAAGTATAGAAATAGAAACTATTAAGATTCCTTTTAGAAGTGTAGATCGAGCGATCGCAGATCAGGAAGAATCTGGTTTTTTAAAGATTCATCACAAAAAAGGATCAGATCAAATTCTTGGTGCAACCATAGTTGCTAATCATGCAGGAGAAATGATTTCCGAAATTACTACCGCTATTGTTCATAATATTGGTTTAAGTAAACTTAGTAGTGTAATTCATCCCTATCCTACCCAAGCAGAAGCAATCAAAAAAGCCGCAGACGCTTATCGCAAAACTTTACTCACACCCAAAACCAAGAAACTATTAAGTTTTTTAACAAAATTTTCTTAATCTTCTTCACTTATTTCTGATCCCTAACTTTTTCAAAAAGTCGGGGATCTTATTTTTGAGAAAATCCGAAATCACCATTTCCTTGATCATCATATTTCCTAATTTGCTATCGGTAATCATCTATAATTTCAAGGTACTCAAACCATTAATTAATACTGGTATACCATTAGATCCCCTTTCTCCTGTACCCATTTTAGGGGATAAAATTCGCACTGCTACTATTTTGCAAATCATTGTCCAAAAACTGGAAAAATTAATTGATAGTAAAAATCCTGAATTATTATTAATTGATGTTCGCAGTCCTGTAGAATATGAATATACTCACATACCAGGAGCAATACTTGTACCCTTAATACATATTGAAGTAGGAATTGGTATTAAAAAAATTCAAGCACTAATTCCAGAACATGAATTAATTACTTATTGTTCCGTTAAGTTTAGGTCTAATAAGACCTTAGACTTATTAAAAGCTGAATGAATAACGGGAGAAAATCTTGAAGGTAGAATTTATGAATGGAGAAAAAAAATTGATTCATCTATGCCAGAATCATAAGGATCTTACCAACAATGGAATATAAATCTCTGGCTATTATTAGTAGTATTGTCATCTTTGGAATTTTGGAAACCTTAGTTCCATTTTTTCAATATCGGCAAAATACTATTGAAAGATTTATTCACAATTTGATTTTGGGGGTAATCAATTCTTTGGTAGTTAATATTACCATTATTTTTATCTTAAATTTTTTCTGGAAACCAACTTTAGCAGGAAGATTGTTGTATGATATCAATTCACCTTGGTTACACTTTATCCTCTCTTTTTTAGTCCTTGACTGGTATATGTATACCTGGCATAGATTAATCCACAGTTTACCTTTAGGATGGAGGTTTCATATAGTCCATCATACAGATAGATGGATGAATATATCAACAGCTTACCGCTTTCATACCCTAGAAGTAATTGTATCTAATATTCCTAAAATCGGCTTAATTTATTTGTTAGGAATTATACCAAATGCTTGGATATTATATGAATCTGTATTTTCAGTATCATTAGTTTTTCATCACAGTAATTTTGCTCTACCTTTCAAAATTGATAAATTACTCAGTTATTTTATTGTTACGCCTAATTATCACCGCGCTCATCATTCTCAACTAAGAAAAAATCTAAATAGTAATTATGCCAGTTTATTAACTATATGGGATATAATTTTTAAATCTAGTGCTTATCCTTCTAAACCAGAAATAATACAATTAGGGATAGCAGAAGAAACTAAAGATTTTAATTTTATTAGTTTATTACAGTTACCATTTTTATCTATTAATAAACAAAAATAACACCAGATAAATTCTTGATTAAGCGTATTATGCAGTAAGTCATAATCAATAACTAATTCTCAAAATAAGTGCTTAGGAATAATTAATTACACATTCATGTACTTAGTATGTAGATGTTAAAAAAATATGTATATATCTTAATAGTATGATCCTTTTTGATACCTTGTTGATTATTCATAAGTTTTAAATAGGAAATAATTCATGCTTGAGTAAAAATTTGTTAATAAGATTAAAATTAATTAGCTAAATTATTTAATTTGGAGTAGTTTCTGTGCTAAGTTCACCTTTACCCACGATCAACGCTCTCAAACAACCTACCAGTGATGCTTGGGTAGAGCAAGCGATCGCTAACCTTGATATTATCTTATTAGATCATTCTCACTGCGAAAAGAAAGCGGCGGGAGTCGCCTTAAACATGATGTTTCGCTATCCATCAAATACTAAAATGGTCAGAGAATTAACGGCCATCGCCCGCGAAGAATTAGAGCATTTAGAACAAGTTAATCAATGGTTAGAAAAACGCAATATTCCCCTCAAACCATTACCCCCTCCTCCCTATGGTGCTGGTTTAAAAGCCCAAGTACGTAACCAAGAACCACATCGTTTTTTAGATTCTATGCTAGTTACAGGCTTAATAGAAGCCCGCAGTCACGAACGTTTAGGACTTTTAGCAGCCAACTGTCCAGAACCAGAATTAGCCGCATTTTATCGCAGTTTAATGACATCAGAAGCCCGACATTTTGGGATGTATTGGGTTTTAGCAGATACCTATTTTGACAGAAAAATAGTCATGAATAGATTAGATGAATTAGCAGAGGTGGAAAGTCAATTATTAGCAACTTTACACCCAGAACCCAGAATACATAGTTAATCAGTTTTTGACTGAGTATTTATTAATAACCAAGTTTGCAAATCATCCAAACTCTGAAAATCTAAAAGTACATCATGATTGTCGTGATCATCTCTATTATTGTAAAATAGGAAATAAAACCATGGAGGTAAAATTACGGTTTACGCACGCCCCCTAGCCAGATTAATAGAACAATTGCAACGCCTACCCGGAGTTGGTCCCAAAAGCGCCCAACGTTTAGCTTTGCATATATTAAAAAGACCCGAAGCAGAGGTAGAAGCCTTCGCACAAGCCCTAATTGATGCTAAAAAACAAGTAGGTTTATGTCAAGTTTGCTTTCACCTTTCCGCAGATCCAGTATGTGAAATTTGTCGCCATCCTCAACGAGATAATACAACTATTTGTGTAGTTGCAGATTCCCGTGATGTCATTGCTTTAGAAAAAACCCGTGAATATAAAGGTAAATATCATGTTTTAGGTGGAGTAATTTCTCCTATGGATGGTATTGGTCCAGAACAATTAAATATTCAACCTTTAGTCAGAAGAGTAGGTGAAACAAAACCTCAAGAGGTGATTTTAGCCATTAGTCCCAGTATCGAAGGAGAAACCACAACTTTATATATAGGTCAATTACTCAAACCATTTACTAAAGTTACTCGCATTGCTTTTGGTTTACCTGTAGGTGGTGATTTAGAATATGCTGATGAATTAACTTTAGCAAGAGCATTAGAAGGACGGAGAGAGCTTGATTAAATAAGGATAAATTGATATTATCTACCTAAGATTTTATCTCGCAAATGTTTAACGCGATTGCTGACGCAGCACTAGACTAAGGCGCAATTTTCCAGCTTTTTTGTTGCTTCTTTTATCTGTTTTTCTAATATGTTTTGAATTCCTACACATAAGCAATGATAGAAATTTCTCAGACAGTAATCATCCCTGATAGTGATATTGAAATTAGTGCAATTCGTTCTCAGGGTGCAGGTGGTCAAAATGTTAATAAGGTTGCTACTGCTATTCATTTGCGCTTTGATATTGGGGCTTCGTCCTTACCAGAAATCTATAAAGAACGGCTTTTAAAACTGAAAGATCACCGCATTACTATTGAGGGAGTTGTGGTTATTAAAGCGCAGGAATACCGCAGTCAAGAACAGAATAAGGAAGAAGCTTTAAGACGACTTCAAGAACTGATTAAAAGTGTTTCTGTTTTACCCCCAAAACGCAAATGCACTAAACCAAGTCGCAGTTCTCAAAGAAAACGTCTTGATAGTAAAAATAAGCGGGGACAAATTAAGTTGACTAGAGGAAAAATCACTGAATCATAACCATTATATTATTCTTTATATATAGCAATTCCCATTTAAGTGAGGTATCAGCAGAAAGAATTAACCGGAGATATAAGAGGATAAACACAGATAAATTTGTACCTTGTTGGACTAGGAAATACTATAATTAACGCCCTAAAATTTTATCTCGAAGATGCTTAATGCGAAGGAGAAAAATATACTACTTCAGCCAAAAATAACCAATGAAGTTATGAAATCTAGTATTATTGACATATAATGGTCAAAATTCTAGAGAATCATAATTATTTGGAGTTATTTTGTCATTAGTAATTACCAAAAACCAACTACCAATCCTCTATATGGATACGATTAGCGATACCATTGGAGACTGTCCCTATCATGTAGAGAAACTGCTGAAAGACTGGGATGACATATTGCAACTCCCTCAAGATTGCTTGGAATTGATCATTGATTTCCAATATTGCAAATTCCTGGGACACATCGGTGTTACCTTTTTAGGGGGAATAGTTCGGCTATTTAAATACAAGGGTGGAACTATCAAATTCCTATGGCATACGCTTATAAAGAAAATTCATGTGAATTTGGCTCAAAATGGATTCCTCTATGATTTGGGCTACAATCAGGAACCTTGGGATGGTAACTCCGTACCTTATCGAAGCGATACTCAACACGACCCTATAGCCATAGCTGACTACCTGCAAAATAAATGGTTAGGTAAAGGTTGGGTTAATATCAGTCCTGGATTACAGAATGTGATCGCAGGTAAAGTTGTAGAAATATATTTCAATGCCTTTGAACATAGCCAATCTCCAATAGGTGTATTTAGTTGCGGTCAACATTATCCTCAGTCAGGTACTCTTCAGTTAACGGTGGTTGACTTTGGGATTGGTATCCCTAATAGTGTTCGCACTTTACCCGAAAATACAGCCGTGACAGCTATTGAGGCTCTAGAGTGGGCATTTAAGCCAGGAAATAGCACTAAGCAGCAAGGTGTCCGACAGGGTGAAGGGTTACACATACTACAGGAATTTGTCAGAAAAAATCATGGAAATCTCATGATTTTCAGTAATGACAGCTATGTCAATATAGAGGATAATGGAGTTAAATATGAAAACATTTGTACTAAGTTTTCGGGAACGCTAGTCAATATAGCTTTTCGATGTGATGAAAAATACTATTGTTTAACTTCAGAAGTTCCTAAACTCAAGAAGCTGAAACTCTAGAGAGAGGGAGATAAAGACATGACGTATAAAGTTTACGATATAGTTGGCGAGTATGCCATCACTGCTGATGGTGGACAAAAGTTATATGATCAAATTCATTCATGTTTACTAAGTGATGAAACTGCGGAATTAGATTTTGCAGGAGTGAAAGTTTTTGCTTCTCCGTTCGTGAATTTCGCATTTGGTCAATTATTGAAAGATATACCAGCAGAAAAGTTGAATCAATTGCTTGAATTTATATCTCTGAGTGATGATGGATGGGATGTTATTCAGCACGTGATGGCTAATGCTAAACGCTATTACTCTGATGAAAAATATCGTACTGCTGTGGATTCTGTAATGACAGATATGGCTGAAAGTATTTGATATATGCCAATTAATTTAAACATTCAAGCTGATATCATAGATATCAAAACTGATACACCGCAGCAGAGTGATATTTTCTTTGTAGATACTAACGTTTGGTTTTGGCAAACTTACACAAATGCGGTATTTACCGCCAAGCGCCACCAAATTACAGATTATCCTAACTATATTAACAAAACACTACAAAATGGAGCTACTCTTACCTACTATGGACTCACCTTAGCTGAACTTGCACATATTATTGAGAAAACCGAGTATGATATTTATGTTCAATCCAATGGATCTTTACGACCCAAGGAATACCGGCATAACTATCCAACAGAAAGAGCAAATGTTGTAGCTAAAGTTCAGTTAGCTTAGAGTCAAGTTAAGGTTCTTGCAATTCCTATTAATTTAACAGTAGATGATCCTACTACTGATGCAGCACTCAAACGTTTTCAAACTCAAGCAGTTGATGGTTATGACTTATTACTTCTAGAAGCAATTAGTAGAGCAGAAGCAGGAACAGTTAAAATCATGACTGATGATTTAGATTATAGTGTTGTTCCTGGTATTCAGATTTTTACCAGCAACTCCTATGTAATTCAGGAAGCTACTAAACAGAAAAAATTAATAGTGCGTTAATCATACAATTAAGTTTATATACCCAAAATTTTACCTTGTGATTACTTTAAACCTTCCTCAAAAACTCCCTAATCTTAACTTCACATTCAGGAAAAGCTAAAGGAGATATTGTCAAATTTTCCGCTAAAATACTTTCACTTTGATAACCTTCAATATTAGGATCACGATAAACAGACAACTTATGTCCATTAATATCTAAAACCCAATAATCAATAATACCTGATTTAGCATAGGCTAAAGTTTTAACTTCCCGATCATATTTCAGACTAGAATCAGCAATTTCAATAACTAAAAAGACTTCTGATGGTTGGGGATGATGATCTTCATAATCCAAAGAATCGGTGTTAACAACTGCAATATCTGGTTCAGGTTCTGAGTAATCATCAAGTTTAATAGGTGACTGAGTTCTAATTAAAACCTTATCACTTAAACGTTGATTTAATATTCTTTGCGTCCGGGTTATAGAAGCTTCGTGTGCAGTTCCTTTAGCAGCCATTTTGATAATTTGTCCTGATATTAACTCTAAGCGTTCTTCTGGGTGAAATATACCCATTTCCGCCATTTGGTGATATTCTGTAACGGTAATTGGACGAATGTTGGTTAACATAAATTTCCCTTAATATTTACTGTCAAATTTCCTCTTTCTCTGTGTCCTCTGTCGTATGGCTAACGCCACGCCTCCCTATCGTTAAAAAAAAGAATATAATCACTTACCCAACATTTTATCTCGCAGATGCTTAATGCGATCGCGCAATTTTGCAGCTTCCTCAAACTCCATCTTTTTCGCAGCTTCCTTCATCTGTTTTTCTAACACAGTAATTAACTCTGGAATATCTTCGACAGATAGTTCATCTAAATGTTCATCAACAATTTTTAAATCACTGGCATTTAACCGCCGAGAAATATCTAAAAATGATAAAATCGCATTACTTGACCTTTTTTTAATTGCTTGCGGTGTAATTCCATGTAGTTTATTATAAGCCATTTGAATTCCCCTTCTTCTATCAGTCTCATCAATGGCTTTAGTCATACTATCTGTTAATTTATCAGCATATAAAATTGCTTTTCCTTGAACATGACGCGCAGCACGACCGATAGTTTGAATCAGAGAACGTTCTGTTCTCAAAAATCCTTCTTTATCAGCATCCATAATTGCAACTAAAGAAACTTCTGGTAAATCTAAACCCTCCCTTAATAAATTTACACCTACCAAAACATCAAAATTTCCATTTCTTAAATCTTGTAAAATCTCAATTCTTTGAATAGAATTAATTTCTGAATGCAAATACCTGATTCTAATTCCTCTCTCGTCTAAATATTCCGTTAAATCTTCCGCCATCCGTTTAGTTAATGTGGTAATTAACGTTCTTTCTTGACGGTCAACTCGATCTTTTATTTCTCCTAATAAATCATCAACTTGTCCTTCCGTAGGACGCACAAATATTTCTGGATCAATTACTCCGGTTGGTCTAATTACTTGTTCAATAATATTATCTTCAGAAATTTCTAATTCCCAATTTCCTGGAGTTGCAGAAACGAAAATACATTGATTGACTTTTTGCCAAAATTCTTCAGCTTTTAAAGGACGATTATCTGCCGCACTAGGAAGGCGAAAACCATGATCAATTAATACTTTTTTTCTTGCTTGATCTCCATTATACATTCCACGAATTTGCGGAACGGTAACATGAGATTCATCTATAACTAATAACCAATCTTTAGGAAAATAATCAATTAAACATTCCGGTGGTTCTCCCGCTTGTCTACCTGCTAAATGACGGGAATAATTTTCTACTCCGTTACAATATCCCACTTCTCGTAACATTTCCAAATCATAACGGGTACGTTGATCAATACGTTGTGCTTCAACTAATTTACCCATTGATTCTAAAAGTAATTGTTGCTGTTTTAATTCTGTAGCTATATCTTGACAAGCTAGTTCTACTCTCTCTGTCGGGGTAACAAAGTGACGTGCAGGATAGATATTTACCGCTTCTAAACTGCTGAGAATTTCCCCAGAGATAGGATCAACATATCTAATAGCGTCAATTTCATCCCCAAAAAATTCTACGCGAATAATTCTATCTTCATAAGCAGGAGAAATTTCTAAAACATCACCACGAACTCGGAATTTTCCTCTCCCCATTTCTATGTCATTACGACTATATTGAACTGCTGTTAAATTTCGTAAAACTTGACGTGGATCAATTTCCATTCCTAATTGTAAACGAATTGCCGCTTTGAGGTATTCCGCCGGCATTCCTAAACCGTAAATACAACTAATGGAAGCAACAACAATTACATCCCGACGTTCAAATAAGGAACGAGTGGCGGAATGTCGTAGCATATCTATTTCATCATTAATTGCTGATGTTTTTTCGATATAAGTATCAGTAACAGGGATGTATGCTTCTGGTTGATAGTAATCGTAATAACTGACAAAATATTCAACTGCATTATGGGGAAAAAACTCCCGCAGTTCGTTACACAACTGTGCCGCTAATGTCTTATTATGTGCTAATACTAGGGTTGGTTTGCCAACTTTTTCAATAACTGCGGCGATGGAAAATGTCTTACCTGTTCCTGTCGCACCCAGTAATGTTTGATAATGATTTCCTTTTTGAATAATAGCAGAAAGTTGGGCGATCGCTTGTGGTTGATCACCAGTAGGAATAAAAGGTGCTTGCAGATGAAAATCCATGATCTAGCTTTATCGTCACACCCAGCAATTCTACACAATTTCTTTTATATCTGGCGCGAAATTTTTTTTTGGGGTTTGGCTTGTAACATCGCCAGCAATGCGCTATGTTAATATAATCTAGATTTAATAAAATTTTTATAAAAGCAAACATTCCTATTATAGAAATATCATTCCTAGTGGCGCAAGTCAAGCCCCAGAACCTGAATTTATTTTTGCCGGCTCAAAAAAGCCATACACAATTGATTTATTTTTAGTTAAAATCCTTGTATTAATCGTTGAATAGAAATTTTAATTTCTGGAAATGCTAAGGGAGATATTTCACCGCAAGTAAAGGTTAATTCTCTAGAATAATTACCATTTATTGGTTCTCTAAACACTTTTAATTGCTGATTTTTCAAGTCTACTACCCAATACTCATTAATTAATGCAGCAGCATAAGTTTTGCGTTTTATTTCTAAATCTTTACTTAAAGTAGTTTTAGAATATTCGATTAACCAAAATATATTTTCAGGGTAAGGATGATGAGTACGATAAACAGCACGCAATGGTTCAACTATTGCTAAATCTGGTTCTGGTTCTGAATTGCTATTAGGTATTGTAATAGGTTTTGCATCTCTTACCAGTGCTTTTGAACCGAGTAATTCCCGCAAATATTCCGCAGAATCAGTATTAATTTGCGCGTGTTCTGGTCCTTCCGGTGCCATGTTGATAATTTCTCCATTTAGTAGTTCAACTTGACGACCAGTTAAAAGGCCAATTTCAATCATGCGATGATAGTCGTCTAAACTCCATTTAGCAATAGTAACTGTCATATTTAGTTTTCCTAAAGCTACGGTACAATTTTCATTTTAACTTGAATTTGATATAGCAATTGTGTATCTAATCCAAGTGCATACCCCTATAATAGTCGGTTTTAACCGACTTTAGCTATCAGACAGGAAATTTATTCCCTGGCTTCTGGCTTCTAACTACGTTAAAATTTGTAATGAACCAAAAGTTGGTTGTATATACCGCTATATATAAAATGGAATGAGATGAGGGCAGATAGATAAAAATAGTATCAGAAGTGGTTAAAATAGAAAATAAATCTATTGTTGTTGGGAAATGATACCAGAAGCAAATATTGAAGATGTACAAGAACCAATTAGTAGCGCACCTCCAGAAGTAAAACAAATTATTGAGAAGGTATGGAAATTAGAAAAAAGTAGATTAGATAGAAAGAGTAAAGGGCATATTAATGATGATATTCTAGCCATTGTTAAGGAAGCAGTACAATGAAGCTAACTTCAATTAAATTATGTAATTTTCGTTCCTTTTATGGGAAAACACCAGAGATAAATTTAGCTGGTGGAAATATTCGCAATACGACAATGATTTATGGTAGTAATGGCGCAGGAAAAACGAGTATTTTAAATGCGTTTACGTGGGTATTATATGAAAAATTTACTGCTGCATTTGCATCCACAGAACAGTTAGTTAATAAAAGAGCGATCGCCGAATCTCAACCCGGAGAACCTGTAGAATGTTCTGTAGAAATTGGTTGGGAACATGAAAATATTCGTTATCGTGCTAAACGTGCTTGTAGAGTTTATAAAAATCAAAGTGATTTAATAGAAAGCGGAAAAACACAGCTAACAATGTGGTTAGGTGGAGACGATGGCCAATGGAAAATTCCCAATCAATTACCAGAGGAAATTATTACCCAAATTTTACCCGCGAGTTTACATCAATACTTTTTCTTTGATGGTGAACGGATAGAAGAAATAGTCCGTTCTGATAATAAACTAGAAATTTCCGAAGCAATTAGAACTTTCCTAGGTGTAGAAGTAATTGAACTTTCTATCAGACATTTAAAAGATGCAAAAAAATCCTTAGAAACCGAGTTAAAACACATTGGTGATGCAGAAACTAAACAATTATTAACTCAAAAAGAAAAACTAGAACTAGATATTGAAAATATCCATAAACGACAAAAGGAAATAAAACAAGAATTGGAATATCAACAAACATTTAAAAAAGAAGTTAGTAATAAACTCAGAGAATTAAGTGCTGTTAAAGAATTGCAGGACAGAAAACAAAAATTAGAAGCAGAAAGAAATAGCTTACGGGAAGAATTAAAGAAAACTAAAGATAATTTAAAAAAAGTTATTTCCTCGCGGGCTTATACAGTCCTATTATCAGAAACTACTGACATTTTTCGAGAAATATTCACAAATTTAAAACAAAGTGGTCAATTAAAAGTAGGAATTTCTCGGGAATTTATAAATGATTTACTCAATAATGAACGCTGTATTTGTGGTACAGATTTAAAAGAAGGAACACATACTCATTTCCATGTCAAAAACTTAATGAAAAAAGTCGGTTCTTCCACAGTCGAAGAAACCGCTATTAGAATGAGCGCCCAAATTGATGAAATTAATAACCAAGCAAGTTCTTTTTGGGAAGAAACCAATAGAGAACAAACACGCATTCAACAATTACGAGAAAACTTAAATCAAATTGAGTTGGAATTAGCAACTATTCAAGAAAAATTACGCAAAGATCCTAACGAAGAAATTAGTAGTTTACAAAAACGTCTAGATGAAATTGAAGATAAAATTGATGATTTGAATCGAGAACAGGGTGCAAATCAACAAGAAATTTCCCATCTAAAAACAGATATTGAACTTTTAATCAAACAAATATCTAAACAAAAACAAAATGAAGAAAAGCAATTACTAGCACAACGACGTATTAACGCTACAGAGGATGCAATTGAAAGATTAGCAGAAGTGAAAAATCGTCAAGAAAATCAGTTTCGTTTGCAATTAGAACAAAGAGTACAGGAAATTTTCTCAGATATCTCTTTTACTCCTTATATTCCCAAAATCAGTGAAAAATATGAATTGAGTTTAGTAGAAAATACGACAGGAATAGAAGCACCAGTCGCAGCTTCCACAGGAGAAAATCAAATTCTCAGTCTATCTTTTATCGCTAGTATCATTGATAAAGTCCGTGACTGGAGTGAGAAGAAAAAAATGATGATGCTTCCTGATAGTAGCACTTTTCCCATTGTCATGGATTCTCCTTTTGGTAGTTTAGATGCTAATTCCCGTCGTCACATTGCCAGAACTATTCCTAAATTAGCAAACCAGTTAATTGTCTTAGTCACTAAAACACAATGGAGAGTGGAAGTTGAAGAAGAAATTGCGGATAAAATCGGTAAAGAATATGTGTTAGTTTACTATTCTTCTAAACCCAATTGTGAACAAGATTTTATTGAATTGGGTGGTGAAAAATATGCTTTAATCAGACAAAGTTTAAATGGTTTTGAATATACAGAAATTATGGAAGTAGAAAGAGAGAGATAAAATATTAGCAGTTCTCTTCTTTTTCTTTCTCTGTGATCTCTGTGTCTCTGTGGTTCGTTAAAATTCAAAAATCAAATAGGAGTCCTATATCATGGTTATTGCTAATTTACCGCAGATAGTTCCAGATACTTGGGTAAACCTCAGTTGGGATGAATTTAGGGAAATTGCTGATCACAGTAATGATCAGCAAGGAAAATTTTACTACTATCAAAATTATATGAGGGTAGAAATGTCTCCAGTTGGTTCAATTCATGGTAGCAATAATAATGTTGTAGCTAATGTTGTTAATTTATATGCAACATTGAAAAATATTAAAATCAAAGGATGGGTAAATACAACTTTTCGTAAAACAAATGAAAGTGAATGTCAACCTGATTTAGCTTTTTATATTGGTGATAAAGTCAAATTTCCACCTTTAAATAATTCACCTGTGAATATTAATGAGTTAGATGCACCAACTTTAGTTATAGAAATTGCTGTTTATTCTGTTAATGATGATTTGGGGTTTAAACCTGACGGGATGACAAAAATAGTTAAAATGCAGACAGAATAAGCCTCATAGCTCTCTCACCGCGTTGATAATACTTCCGCTTATTAGGAGATAATCTCAATAATTCTCTAACTAATTCCCGACAATTATCTATAAAATC
>JBJTUF010000341.1:0-12459 GCA_046080565.1 Cuspidothrix sp.
AAGTTGCCTAATAGGGTTTTCATGCCCCCTAACCCCCAATTCTGGGGGAATAAGAATTTCAAAGTCCCCCAAATTTGGGGGATTTAGGGGGCTAAATAATCACAAAACAAAGACAGATAAGACTTGTGTGTACACCGTAGGCCTTAACTTTGGGCAATACCTTCTTCCCGTGCGGCTTGTTTAACAGCAGCAGCCACAGCAGTAGCAACACGCTTATCAAAAACGGAAGGGATAATATGCTCTCGATTCAATTCGGAGGGCTTAACCAAAGAAGCGATCGCACTGGCAGCTTCCAAACACATATTAGTAGTAATGGTATTGGCTCGGCAATCTAAAGCCCCACGAAACACCCCAGGAAAAGCCAGGACGTTGTTGATTTGGTTGGGGTAGTCACTCCGACCCGTAGCCATGACAGCAACGTTTCCAGGGGCTAATTCTGGTTGAATTTCGGGGATGGGGTTGGCCATGGCAAAGACAATGGCATCTTTGGTCATTCCCTGTACCATTTCTGGTGTTAAAACTCCTGGTGCGCTCACACCAATGAAGACATCTGCACCTTGAACTGCACCAGCTAAAGTTCCTTGAGCTTTAACAGCAAATTCTAGTTTTTCTTCGGTCAAATCGCTGCGGTTGGTAGAAATAATCCCCTTAGAGTCGCACATCAAAATGGTTTGGGCGCCAGCTTTGCGGAGTAAACGAGCGATCGCTACTCCCGCCGCACCAGCACCATTAATCACTATGCGGATATCTGCAATGGATTTTTGCACAAGTTTGAGGGCGTTAAATAATGCTGCTAAGGTAACAATAGCTGTTCCATGTTGGTCATCATGGAAAATGGGGATATTTAATTCTGCTCGCAGTCTTTGTTCAATTTCAAAACACCGAGGTGCAGCGATATCTTCTAGGTTGACACCACCAAATACAGGGGCGATATTTTTCACTGCTTTGACAATTTCATCTGTATCTTGAGTATCTAAACAGATGGGAAAAGCATCAAGTCCGGCAAATTCTTTAAATAACATGGCTTTACCTTCCATCACTGGTAAAGCTGCTGCTGGTCCAAGATTACCTAAACCCAAAACCGCGCTACCATCAGTGACAATGGCCACTATATTATTTTTGATCGTTAGATTATATACTTCTTCTGGATTTTGAGCGATCGCTTTACAAATTCTCCCCACGCCAGGAGTATAGGCCATAGCCAAATCAGAAACACTATTTACAGCAATTCTGCTGACAATACTAATTTTACCACCCCGATGTAAATTAAACGTCCGATCATAAACATCAATTACCTTAATATCTGGTAATTCCTTGATACCCTGGACAATAGTTTCTGCGTGTTCTGTACTGGCGGCATCAACTGTAAGATCACGTATAGATTCTTGTCTTGTTTGTTCAATTAAATCAATTTGTCCCAGATTACCACCAGTAATGGCGATCGCCTGGGTTACAGATGCTAACATTCCCACTCGATTGGGAATTTGTAACCGCACAGTAACGCTAAAACTAGAATTAGGAGTAAGATTTGTCATAGTTCGATTTTGATTTTGCTTTTAGGCAGCACGAAAACAGGCAACAGCAAAAATAACTTTGCTCATAGTGCTTTTTTGCCTACTCTTAAGAGGGTTAAGTTCTAGATTCTATAGTGAATTGCCACCTAAAATTTTCTTTTGAGAAAAAATTCCTCACCAAGCAATAGAACGTAGCAGCAATTCAGGAATTACCACTACGCAAAAAGAAACTTTTTAACTAATCCTACAAAATATAGCTATGGCCAGAATGATTAGGACATGATTGATCCTTGAAACATAATCATAGCCAGAGTTTTACTATTGCCTCTTGCCTTCTGCTATAAAATATTTGAGAGAGAAAACAGGAATATTATTCCTCTGTCTGTCCTGTTTTCTTCACTGTCGTCTGTCACCTGTTACCTAACTGAGTTATAAAGAAATCAGGTTTCTACAGATACCAATACAACTGTAATATTATCATGTCCTCCCTCTTCTTTAGCTGCTTCTACCAGGTTATGAGCAGCTTGTTCCAAGGAAGATGCTTTGATCATGTATTCGCCAATTTTCTGATCAATCAGTTCTTCTGTTAGTCCATCACTACATAAAAGCAAGCGATCGCCATTTTGTAAATCTAGAGGTTTAATATCAACCTGACTTAAATCTTCTCGACCTAAACAACTAGATAGAACATGACGATAGGGATGATTTCTGGCCTCATCAAGAGTCAGATCACCAATTTTCAACGCTTTACCAATCCATGTATGGTCCTCTGTAATTTGTTCTATTGCTGATGATCGCAGTCGGTACAGACGGGAATCTCCAACGTGACCACATACAGGAGACTCTGATGGACGAATCACCAAAACTACGGCAGTTGTTCCCATATCTGCACGTTGAGGATGATCTTTTTGGTCTTTAATAATAGCACTATTAGCTGTAGCTAAAGCTTGCTCTAGCAGTTGTGATGCCGATTGAGAGGATTGCCAATTTTGCTCTAAAAATACACGAATTTCTTGGGTAGCAATGCGACTGGCCTCTTCTCCTCCTGCATGACCACCCATGCCATCAGCGACTATAAAAAATCGCCCTGTGGGATCAATATAGTAGGAATCCTGATTGTAAGCACGAATAAGCCCCGGATCTGTACAACCGGTAGAGTCAAGTTTCATAGATTTTTCGTCAACAATTCATTAATAGTTGCTACTAGTTATAGTTACTAAAAATATAGGCATATATTTCTAGTTTTATAAGGTATACACCTTAATGGGCTAACTACAAGCCTACTATAATAATTTCTAGATTTATCTAGAAATTTAGTTCTTACTTGAATGGAGGATCAGAACGATTATCCCTCAGTAAGCTGACACATTGGATCATTAACTCCAAGAAGGTGTTTATAATTTATCACAAATGGTCACTGGATTTTGGATTTTGGATTTGGATTGACTCGACCTTCAAGCGTGGAAACTCGAAAATTTTGGATTTGAGATTGAAGTTTTTCCGTTCTTAAGGACTCCGAACCCATACCAAATTTATTCATCTAAAATCTAAAATTCCCGGTTATGAAATCAGGGAAATTTTTTAATACATCCGATCATAACGGTCAAGACGTAATAGTAACTGGATCAGAATAAAGGATACAGCGGCGGCGATCAAGCCAATGAAAACCGCTAACCATAGATATTCATTAACTAACAGAATGGTAGCTGCAATGGTAAAACCACTGATAATCGTGGCATAGCTCATACCCAGTTGAATATTACTCTGTCGCCGCATCAGACGTTCTGTTTCCACAGAGCGAACTCGGAGACGAATATCACCACGTTCGATTTTATCGAGGGTATCTTCTAACCTCCGTGGTAATCCCAAAGCAGTGCTACTGACTTGGGCTGCTTGACGACTTAATTCATTCAAGAAACTATTCCCCTCTGTACCATTGTTATCTGTCATAAGCTGCATTGCATAAGGCTGGGCAACTTCCATAAAGTTAAATTCTGGATCTAATCCTTTACCAACACCTTCGAGGGTGGAAAAGGCACGCATGACAAAGGTAAAAGTTGCTGGAAATCTAAATGGTTGATTGTAGGCCAGTTCATATAAATCGTCACTAATGGCTGCCACTGATTGATTTTCAAAGGGCTTATCCATAAAGTTATCCAGCATATACTGAACAGAACGACGCACTGGACCCATGTCATCAACAGGAGCGATCGCGCCTAAATCAATTAGGGATTTTACCACGCGATCGCCATCTTTTTGCGCGATGCCAAACAAAGTTTCCATTAGTCCTTCACGAACGTTGGATTTAATTGTTCCCATCATCCCAAAATCGTAGAAAATCAAAGCTCCATCGGGGCTAACTGCAAGATTTCCAGGGTGGGGATCAGCGTGGAAGAAACCATTATTGAGTAATTGATGTAGGTAAGCTTGAGCGCCATAGCGAGCGATCGCTTTTCTATCTACACCAGCAGCCTCTAAGGCATCATACTGACTAACTTTAATGCCAGGAATATATTCTAGAGTTATTACTCTAGTTGTAGCATAACGCCAATAAACCCTAGGAACTTTCACCCATTCATAAATCCGAAAATTCCGGCGAAAAGTATCCGCATTCCGACCTTCATTGAGATAATCAATTTCTTCCCAAAGAATGCGACAACATTCCTCATATATACCCATCCAATCCCTACCCCGCCCCCATTTAGGATGATTTTGGAAGTAGCGGGCAATACCTTTAAGAATGTCTAAATCAATCTCAAATAACTTCTTGAGTCCAGGACGTTGCACCTTCACAACTACCGACTCACCTGTGTGCAAAATCGCTTTGTGTACTTGACCCAAACTAGCAGCAGCTAAAGGTACAGGTTCAAAATCTTGGAACAGTTCGGGAATTGTTTTACCTAATTCCTGCTCAATAATTCCTTCCACCTGTTCATAACTAAATGCAGGAACTCTATCTTGTAATTTAGATAACTCTTCTACATATTCACTAGGAAAAATATCAGCACGAGTAGAAAATAGTTGCCCGACCTTAATAAAAGTTGGCCCCAAATCTAAAAATGTGTTTCTAATCCAAATTGCTTGGGCTTTACGTCTAGCGGCTTGTTTAGCTTCCGTCATACCGCCGGGGTAACTCCAAGCTTTATTATAACGCCAAATTTTGAACATCAAGGTCAAGACAAAAGACCAAATATCCACAAAACGGCGTTTGCTAGAGTATTTTTCCCGATTCCAACGGTATGCTTTGTCTGAGTAACCTTGTTCCATATTCTTCTTATACCGTCGGCTTGTTCCAGATTTATCTTATTTGAGGCAGGGTCAGAGGACGCAGGGGAGCAGAGGGGCAGGGGAGCGGGGGAGCAGGGGAGCGGAGGGGCAGGGTATTGATATTTTTCTTGCCTCTTGCCTCTTGCCTCTTGCCCATTACCCATTACCCATTACCCATTACCCATCAACTATTTTGCAGCATTGCGATGTTTCTGCAATTCACTTCTTAATAAGGCAATTTCTGCCCTTAATTCGTCAATTTCAGTCTGTAAATCTACTGAATCACCACTGGATGAACTACCATCTGTAGTTATTCCAGATCCAGAAGATTCCGCAGCCCGATTAGCTCGTGCGATCACTTCTTCAGTAAACTGGCGTAGCTGTTCTCTAGCTTCAGCATCAAATTTGCCCAGTTCACTCAAAGCATCAGTCAAGGCGACTTCTACACGCTCATTAATTACTTCAGCTACGGCTCTGCCTACGAAAAAGGCTTGCACAAGGGGATTACTCATAAATTTTTGTAAAGTTGCTCCGCAAAAAGATTATAACCTGCATTCCGTCTTTAGGTGTTCATTATCATTCAGGAGTTTGACTGGTGACGGTTGACGGTTGACTGATGACTGTTGACTGAAGGGTGTTATATCATGTCCGCCTAATCACTTACGATATACCTATTTCATGATTGTATTTCCTTTTCCCCAATTACCAATTACCAATTACCCATTACCAGCCTCAACAGATATGATAAGTGTTCAACCGGATATGATATTAATTAATCCCAAATACCGTTCCCACAGTAGATTTAATTGAATTTCCCGCATCCTTTAAAGTTTGACTAATGGGATGCTTTTGTTGTAAAAATACCCTGGCACAATTGCGTCCTGGCATTCCTGAAATTGAACCACCAGGATGAGTTCCCGCACCAGTTAGAAAGAGATTGTCAATGGGAGTTTTATAGTTAGCTAACTCTGGCAAAGGGCGGAAAAAGATCATTTGATCCATAGTCATATCAATATGGTAATAATTACCCTTGTATGCTCCTAATCTTTCACCTAATTCTGCTGGACTTTCTACCCGTCTAGCGATAGTTGCTTTTTTCACATTTGGAGCATAAGTAGCTAGTTTATCAACTACTCTATCTGCCACTTGATTTTTCAATTCATCAGTCCAACCCGTCCCTTTTAATCCTGTACCTGCTGCACCTGCAATTTGATAAGGAGCAAAAAATTCAATCCATAAAGTATGTTTTCCCGGAGGTGCTAAACTAGGATCAAGAGCGCTAGGCATCACTATATACATAGATGGGTCAGAATCAGGAATTTCGCCTAATGTACATTTACTATGAGCTTGTTCCACATGATTCATAGAATCAGCAATTAAAATTGAACCAATCAAATATTCATCTTGATGATTATGGTGAGCAAAATGTAAGGGTTCATCTAAAGCTAAATCTATTTTCAGGATAGTTTCATTATTATTGATAATGCGCCGTTCCAATCTTTCCCATAAATCAGGATCAACAGCATCAATATCAGTCTTTTCCGTCATTTGTAAAAACAATCTTTGGGCATCAATATTAGAAATTACTCCATGTTGTGCTAGATATTCTTTACCGCCTTTTACCCTCACTCCTACAGCCTTACCATCATCAATGATAATTTTATCAACTTGCTGATCCGTAAGAATTACCCCACCTTTAGTATTAACTAATTTTACCAAAGCTTGTACTAATGCACCCGTACCGCCGCGAGGTCTAGCCATCCCAGGATGATGACGCATGGCCATCATCATCACACCAATAGCAAGATTTTTTTGCGAAGGTGGCGCACCTAATTCTGATGATAATCTAGCTAGGGGTGCTTTAAGAAATTCCTCATCAAACCATTCATTGAGAATATCTTCAGCACTATTAAGCATAGTTCGCACAAAATCAAAGCTTTTAGCTGGTGAACCAACTACAGAAAATAAATCTTTAATTTGTTGAATATTAAAGTTACCAAAAATATCTATAATTGATTTTGGTGGAGCATTAAACATGGGAATCATAGCGTTAATTGCTCGTTGCCAATAATCTGTGAACTCAGCATATTTTCGAGCATCTCTTTCACTATAACGAGCGATTTCTGCACAGGTTTTTTCTAACGATTTATGAGCTAAAAAATATTTACCGTCAGGGTGCGGACAGAATACAACTGGATCACATTCTAGATATTCTAAGCCATATTTTGTTAATTCTAATTCTTCAATCACTGGACCCAAATGAATAAATTCATGGTCAATAGCACACAAGTTAAATTTAAAACCTGGTGCTTTGTCTGGAATACATTCTTCCGTAGTTGCTGCACCACCAGGAACAGGGCGTTTTTCTAGTAATAGAACACTATAACCCGCTTTGAGTAAATACGCTGCACATACTAAACCGTTATGCCCTGCACCGATGATGATAATGTCATATTTTTCCATATTTTTTACTACCTGAAAATTTCGCTTCATTTATATTATTATATTTAGAGTCAATAAAGCAATCCTATTTGATTTGTATTACCTGAGATTCATATTCCGGACTTCTTTAAGAAGTCTGGCATCTTGTTCTTGTTTAAATATCCTAAGTTAATGAATCGTCAATTTTTACCTTCAATTTAAACCCATTACTCGCCGATAATGAGGTGCTAAATTAGCTACATTAGGTGATTGAGGTTGCCTTTCCCAATAACTACGATTAAATAATTCTTGTTTTAATTCATCAATATTGGTTGTGCTAATTTCTCCATTCCTAATAATTTGCTTACCATTTACCCAAGCACTATTAACAACATTTACAGGACGACCTAAAACTAATAAACCAATGGGATCTGTCCGGGGTAATAATGATAAATTATTCAGATCATAAAGAACCAAATCTGCTTTTTTACCCACAGTGAGAGAACCAAGTTCATTTTCTAAATTTAAACCTTTTGCACCTCCTAAAGATGCCATTTCTATAGCTTGACGGGGTGTAATCCAGTTGTGATAATCTGGTTCTGTGACATTATGTAAAATCGAACCAATTTTAATGGCTTCTAATAAATCTTGGGAGTCATTACTAGAAGCACCATCACAACCAAAAGTTACATTAACTCCCGCTTGTAGATATTTGATAATAGGAGCAATACCACTACCTAAACGTAGATTACTTAAAGGATTATGTACAACTGTAGCTTGAGTTTGGGCAAGAATATTAATATCAGTTTCATTTAACCATACACAATGGGCTAAGGTAGTGGACTTGTTTAAAAAACCAAGTTCTTGTAAATGTTGAACCGCACTACAACCATATTTTTCTTCAGCTAGTTTTTCCTGAGCTTTAGTTTCTAATAAATGGCTATGACGACAAAGATGATACTTATTACTTAATGCAATACAGCCTGTAAATAAATCATCACTACATAACTGAATACCTGTCGGGGCAACTAAAATATTGATCCCTGCTTCTGGATTATGAAATTGTTTAATTGCAGTTTCAATAATTGCTAAAGGTTCCGATGTAGAACGAAAATAAGGTTCATAATTTAAGTCTGATTTGCCATTAGGTATGCTTGCACTCAAAGATTCATCTTGAATTAAAGGGGCAATAAAAGCGCGAATACCTATTTCTTGATAAGCGCGGACTGCTGTAGCAATTGTTTCTAATTCCTGTCCGGGAATTAATACTAAATGATCTACTACACTTGTTCCTCCAGAAAGTAAAGTTTCTGCTGCTGTTCCCAAGGCACTGAGATAAACTTGTTCTGGATCTAAAGGTGTAAAATCATAGAGATGTGCTAACCATAATTCTAACGGTAAAGGAGGAATTACTCCCCGTTGCCAGATTTCTGAAGAATGGGTATGGGCATTGAAAAAACCAGGTAATAAAAGTTTATTTTCCCCATTAATTTCTGTACCAATGATCTCTAAATTAGGGGCAATGGTGGTGATTTGACCATTTACAATTTGTACATCTGTAGTTATGTAACTATCTGTAACGTTAATTAAAGTATTTTTGATTGTAAAGTTCATGAGTGTCTGTATATTCCAAACTACCAAATATATAAGTACCATTTTGAGTAGTGATTGTATAGAAATTGAGTAGAAAATTTAATTAAATAGAACTTACGCACTAATCACGGAATCAACGAACCACAGAGACACAGAGGACACAGAGGAATAGGAGTTTTAGAGGGTTTTTGGGTAAGTCATGTTAAAATAACAACTATTTAATTAAATTACTTTGTATAAATAACTACGTTAATACTACTTGAGTTAAGAATTATTGATCAGCCGCTATACTTAGCTGTATAGTTTGTAGATACTTGTATATTTAATTAAGGAGATTTACTATGTCAGATACATTTAATGAAATTGGTTTGGGTGAACTAATTAGCAAAATCAAAGAAGAGTTAGCAAGTACAAACAAAGATAATTCAGTTTTCATGGTAGAAAATGTCGAATTAGAACTGCAAGTATCGGTTTCTAAAGAAATTGAGATGAAAGGGCAAGGTGAAGCCAAAGTTGATCTTAAAATTAATGTTTTAGGTGCTGATTTCTTTAAATTAGGTGAGGCAAAAGGAAGTGCAGAAGTTAGTAGAAAAGTCAATCAAGAAAATATTCATACTATCAAAATTACTTTAACTCCAGCTATTCTTAACCAAGAATTTATGGCTAGTTTGCCGACAGATAAACAAAAGGCAATAAAACAAGCAACTACTGGCATTATACTGCAAGGTAATAATCACGAAATTGATATTTAGTAATATTTAGGATAAATAAATGCCAGCACTTAAGCTAACTTTAACCGCAACTAACAATCAACATTTTACTATAGTTGCAGGAGATTACGCTACTGAAAATTCTGCATTACCCTTTTTTGATGTTCAAGGAAATTCTCATCTTCGCACTGTTATCAATACTCTAAATGTTTTTACAACTGAATATTTATCTAATAACAATGATCAAAATTGGATGATATCAGAAGGATTATTAAATCAACAAAACCCTAAGTTTTTTCATTCGCAAATGCGCGAAAACATTGGGAAAAAACTTTATCAGGCTTTGTTTACAGGAAATATTGAAGAAGCACTAAATAAAGAACGTGGTAAAAACGAAAATTTACACATTCAAATTCAATATGATTTTAGAGTAAGTGCTACTTCTAATTTATCTTTATATCCCTGGCATTTAGCACATAATGGTAAGAATTTTTTAGCCAAAGATGGAGTTACTTTTTTCTATCGCATACTTGATAATACAAATTTACCACGAGCAACACGCCAGATTGATAAACTCAAAATTTTAGTTATTTCATCACAAGCATTTGATGATGATCAGAGTCAACTACAAAATCAAGCACCATTAATTAATGATAGCTTAAACACAGCCCAAAATGAAGGACGTGCTTGTTTATTATCTTGGTATCAACAAAACGAAAAGCCAACATTTACAAGATTACGAGACTATTTAACTGATCATTTCAAACAAGCTGATAAACTTCCTGATATCATTCATTTTAATGGTCATGGAGTTTTCAAAGATAAATCGGGATTTCTTCAATTGGAAAATGATGATCAGGATAATTCAGATTATATCAGTGCTGAAGATTTTAAAGATTTGATTGAAATTTGTAACCCAAAACCACAGTTAGTAGTTATTACTGCTTGTCAAGGTTCTTTAGCTCATAAAAGTGATTCTGTTTTCAATGGTGTTGCTCAAAAACTACTGCAAATAGTACCAGCAGTGGTAGCTACTCCATTTACTATTAGTCAAGATAGTACAACAGATTTTATAGGCCAGTTCTATCGGCTTTTAGGTACTGGTAAATCTTCTTTATTAGAGGCTGTAAAATTTGCTTCTAAGGCAATGAAATATAAAGAATATGAGTGGTATCGTTTTGTGGTTTTCTTACGGCATGATGGCGATGAGGATGGATATTTATTTGATTTTCAGGAAACACCGTTACAACCAGTGATTTCACAAAATAGAGAGTTAGAAGCGTCAGATATAGAAATTATGAAAGATTTATTAAAACGTTGTAGAATAATTACAACTAATAGAATTATCCGTGAAAACTTCTGTAAATCTATTGGCATAGAAATAGATGATATTTCTCCTGATGGTTTAGCTAGTTTAAGTGATAAGCTATTTATAGATACTTTATTGGATTATTTAGAAAGGACAGATAATATATCAGCTTTTTATCAATTATGTATAAAACTTGAGCCTCATTTTAAGTCTTCATTAACTTTTGCCAATAAACTACAAGTTATTAAAAATAAATTCATGTAAAAATGAGTAAATTAGATTTATCAGAACTAAAAGATTTATTAAAACGTAGTGGAGAAATTACAGACAATAGCATTGTCCGTAAAAATTTTTGTACATATATTGGAATAACAATAGATGATATTTCTCCTGATGGTGTAGCTAGTTTAAATAATGATCAGTTTATAGATACGCTATTGGGTTATTTAGAAAGGACAGATAATACATCAGCTTTTTATCAATTATGTATAAAACTTGAGCCTCATTTTAAGTCTCCTGGAGAATTGCAAGATGAACTAAACAACATAAAAGATAAATTGTGTCCAAAACAACAAGACAATAAAATAAAACAATCATGCTTACTTGTTGCTGTTCATGAAGACAATAAAGGTATAAGATTAGAAGCATGGCTTAGTAATCATATTGGAGATTATTTACCATTGCTAAAAAAAGAGCCTTCTATACTACAAATTCCATCAAAAGAATTTCCTGATACTTTTAGAAAAGTCTACCAAAATTGTCTTGAAGAAATCAGAAATAATGATGATTTTCCTTGTAAATATATCAGCAAAATTAAAGTTTTTCTACCTTACAATTTATTTATTAAAAATAATCATAAAATAAGTTCTATAGATACTTTAGTAATTGATGAAACAGTTCCTAAAGCAGAACGTATTACTTTTGGAGAAATGTTTGAAGTAACTTTAGAATTTTTAGAACGCTTTAATGAAAATAAGTTATATAATCACACATCTATGTGGCATAAAAAATGTGATTCTTTTAGAAAGAGATCAGATAAATCAGTTAAAGATATTTTTTTCACCGTAACACAATTAGATGTAAATAACAGACCAAAATTAAAGAAAGATTTACTTTCAGATGATGTCATAGGAATAACATTTATTAATTTTATTAACCTAAAAACCATAGGTGAAATATTATTTTATAATGGCATACCTTTTGCGTTATGGATCAGAAAAGATATTAAAGAAATAAATATTCAGGAAACATTAAATAATATAATAACTGAAGTAAATTATTTAGAAAAATTACCCAGTATTATTAAAGGAGAACGGATAAATGCCAAAGATAACAAAAACCACATAGGAAATCATTTATCATTAATATGTGATACCGATAACTTACTACCACCTACATCTAAATTATCAATGCCTTAAATTATGAACAACACTAATAAAGACTGGAAAATATTTCAAGGAAACAACACCAAACCCCATGATAATATCACCGAACTACCAAAACCACCAGGGTTAGCGCATCTCAAACCCTATTGACAAGGGGATTTATTAGATATGTGGGAGGATGTTCAAGTGACACAACTCAAGGTAGCTTAAGAGAGAACCCATTTAGCCGCTGTATCTAAGTAATGTCAACAGGATTTAAG
>JBJTUF010000342.1:0-2604 GCA_046080565.1 Cuspidothrix sp.
ACTGAAAGACTCAGAAGATATTTTTCCCAATTGGTTAAACCTAGTAACTATTAATAAGGTAATGGGTAAACGCACTCATGATGTGCGTATCGTAGCTGTTATGCTTGCTTATCAAGTTACCCATATTTTAACTTTTAATCCCAGTGATTTTTTGTTAACTACAAGTATTGTTGTTGTACGTCCACAGGAATTGTTAAATTGATAATTGGATTCAACACGATGGAACAGAGGAAGGGGTGGCTAATGATTTGGTTGCTGCGGGAATACCAAAAGCACATATTATTTTAGGGTTTAAAGCGCCTGAGATCAGGAAATATACGGAGTTTGCTGTTTTTTAGGTAAGTTTGACTTGACACAAGTTTAAATCCCACCATGTTAAATCCGTATTAATACAGTTGCGACTGTTTTGAAAAGCAACATATTTTAGTTATAATTTTATTTGAAGTGCTAACTCATTCATATTAAAGAAGCATTTTATAGTACAAATATACTAAAAGTGTAAATTGTCTATGTCTGAAAAGTAAGAATTTTGATTAATGAAGTTTTGAGGGAATTTATGGTATCTAAGAGTCAAGTGCAAACAGTTCTAAAGCAAAAATATGGGATTAATAAAAATATCAGTGATGTTCTAGATAAAGAAGAATGTGAAAGATTACTAACTATTCTTGAAGATGAACCTATAGCAGTTAAATTAATTGAATCATTTGCTGAAAAAAATTCTAGTCTTGGTAAAAATAATGCTTCTCTAGGAAGAATGCGAGGTCAAGCTGAAAAGAAACTTTCATCTTTACAAGCTGAATATTTAGAACTGCAAGAATCTATTGATAATATAGAGGCTTTAAAATCAGAATCATCCTTACGCAAGCAAGAATTAGAACAGGAAACCAGAAAACTAGAAGAGGATATTAAACGCATTTCGGAAGAAAATAAAAATCTGAAAATTAAAGTGGATAGATTAAATTCTGATAATGAAGAGTTAACTGAAGCTAATACTAAGCTGAAAAAAGATAATAGAGACTTAAAGAATATAGTAGATCAAATTAGACTGCAATTAACAATAAATATGAATAGTTTATTGAGATTACAAGATAGTGAAATTCGGAAAGGTTTAATCAAGTTCTTACAATCTATACAGGGTTAATAATTATTATGGTTAAGAATAAAAATAAGAAAATTTTTCAAGGGATGAGTTATCATCAAGTCCAAAAACATAACTCACAATATAGAATTAAACTATCTCCAGAAGACCAAAAATGGTTAAAAGAAAATGGTTATAAAAATATTGGTTGGGATAATGTTATTAATTTGTATAATACTATTCAAGATTTTTTAGCAAAGTATCAAGTTGAAGATTTAACTCTGGAAGAATTATTTTTAGAAGCGGATCGTATTGGTAATAAATATCTAACAGATGAAGAAATACAAGATTTCAACCAAAAACTAGGAAAAGAACTTAATGAAATTTCAGAAGAAATAGATAAACAGTTTCCCCAGACAGAAATGGAAATGATTGATTTTAGTCAAAATGCTAAATCTAAACCTACGAAGAAACGTAATCAAAAAACATATAAAACTACGAAATTATAGGTATTATAAATATGGACTTAGAAAATAAAGACCTTGGCGAATTATTTACACTTGCAGACAAAATTGGTAAAAAGAGATATCATAAACTGACTGAACAAGATTTTGAAAATTACAGAAAATTTGATCATTGGAGATATATTAATGGTGATTCAGAATGTGGAACAACTGAAGAAAGTAAAAATTGGGTAATAGATAATTCTGATTATTGTTGTCCAATTTGTGATAATAAATATAGAGAGGATAATGGGAGAAGTATTGATCATAAGTTACCAAGGTCACAATATCCCTGGTTATCATTGGAATTTCAAAATTTATGGGTAATTTGTCGAAATTGTAATCTGGAAAAGGGAGAAATGCACTGGTATGAATATGAACTTTATATTTTTAAAAAATATCCAGAAATTTATCCTTTTATAAAATCTGTACGTCCTGTTAGTTTATTACGGTCTTTAAAGGAATAAATAAAAGGAAATTATGTAGAGTAAATAGCGATACCTGTTGTAAAAAATGAGTAAACTTGAACCAAAGTTACTAGATATAATAGCACTCACAGTTGATTTACCTGAATATAACTTATTACGTGGTCAAGTTGGTACAATAGTAGAAATACTAGCAGATGGTACTGTATTTGAAGTTGAATTTAGCGATAGTAATGGACAAGCCTACGAATTTGTTGCTTTAACTTTAGAGCAAATAATGGTTTTACATTTTGAGCCAATATCTCCTGATTTAGCAAAGTCAACAGTTATAGTGTAAGTAGTGAATCGGGATTTGGACTTATAATATTCTTCATCCACAACCAACTTAACCAAAATAACTATGAGTATCAGTCTCACCCCTAAACAAGTACACTTTATTCAAACAAAACTAGAAACCGGAAAATACAACTCTGTAGAAGAAGTTATAGAAATCGCCCTTCAGTTGCTAGATGAATATGATCGCGCTGAGTCAGAATGGGTTAAAGAAGTGCGCGAAAAAATTGATGCTGCGATCGCAATTTCAGAACATACAGAACCT
>JBJTUF010000343.1:0-8879 GCA_046080565.1 Cuspidothrix sp.
TTTAGGTGTATTTTGTAGAATTCAGGTAACATTATCAATAGATAGTCCTTATTGAGAATAGTGGGGCTATCTTTTTTTACCATAAATCGGTACAATTTTCACCTGATAAGCTGTTTAGGTTATTTCGTCATCCCCTCAGAGAATTGGTAGTAGTGTTGCTAATGACTTATTAGAACATACCCAAGCCACAATTACTATTACTGGACGTTCTCCAGAAATAAATAATTTTTCTCCAAACGAAAGAAGACATTTTTTATTATTAGATTTAGATGATATTGATCATCTCACTAAAGCTATATCACAATCTGATCTAGTTATTCATTGTGCAGGGCCTTTCCACTATCGAAATACTAAAGTTTTAGAAATTTGTATTCATGAAGGTGTTAACTATATTGACGTAAGTGATCATCGTTCCTATAGTCAAAAAGCCTTAAAATTACATCCTCAAGCCATAGATGCTGGAGTAACGGCAATAATTAACGCCGGAATTTTTCCTGGTATTTCTAATAGCTTAGTTCGAGAAGGGATTGAAAAATTTGATTTACCAGAAAAGATCCATTTAAGTTATGTTGTTTCTGGCTCTGGTGGCGCAGGAATTACAGTCATGAAGACAACTTTTTTAGGATTACAACACCTTTTCACTGCTTGGATAAACAATCAATGGCAAACAATTGAACCCTATACAGAAAGAGAAAATATTGCTTTTCCTCCACCTTATAATAATCATGGTGTTTATTGGTTTGATGTTCCAGAAACTATGACTTTACCAAATTCGTTTCCTCAGGTAAAAACAGTGATTACTAAATTTGGATCTTATCCTGATTTTTATAATTATTTGACCTGGATAGCAGCCCATATTTTCCCCAAACCATTAATGCAGCAACCAAGGATGATTGAATTTTTATCACATATCAGTCTGAAAATGACAGAGGTTACTAATATCTTTACCGGTATTGGTGTAGCTATCAGAGCAGAAATTACTGGCAAAATTAATGATAAAACAGCCGTTTATTGCGTTAATTTAGTTCATGAAAATACTACTATTGCTACTGGATTAGGTGTAGGTACTATTGCTGAATTATTACTAAATAATCAACTGAAACACCCTGGAGTTGTACCTGTAGAAATAGTATTGCCTACCCATTTATTTCGTCAAAATATGGAGCAAAGAAATGTTAAAATTGATGCTCATTGGCTAAACAAGACTAGATGATTTTGGTAATTTTACATAATAAATTATCAAACTTGAGCCAATAATTCTCTCAAACCTTTTTTTCTTTGTAGTTCTTTAATTATGAAAACTTTCCCATTTTAAGGAAACCGAGGGGTTTGAGATTGCTTCCTTAGTTAGGTCGCAATGATAGTAGGTTTTGCGTAAGTCCAGAATTATACAAAAATATGGAACTATATTTAATTCGTCATGGTATTGCTGAAGAACATCGTGCAGAATTAGCAGATGAAAAACGTCAACTTACTCCCCAAGGAAGACAAAAAACCGAGAAAGTAGCTCAGAGATTAGTAGAACTAGGTTTACACTTTGATTTAATTCTTACGAGTCCCTTAGTTCGGGCTTACCAAACAGCAGAAATACTTATGGCGGCTGGTCTAAGTTCTCAGTTAGAACAATCTCATTATTTGAGTTTTGACAGTAATATTCATAGTTGGCTGCAAGAATGGCTTGAACCTAGAAAATATGCCCATCAAACTCAATTAGCATTGGTAGGCCATGAACCTAATTTAAGTCATTGGGCAGAAATTCTCCTCTGGGGAGAAGCAAAAGACAGCCTCATCCTCAAAAAAGCAGGTATGATTGGAATAAAACTACCAGATGATGGTTCTCCTGTGGGTTGTAGTCAAATGTTTTGGTTGACACCCCCCAAGTACCTGCTGTCATAGTTGACCGATATAACTGCATAGAATAGTTGTCATATCAGCAACTATTATGGTGAAAATAATCTCTGGTAAGTTAGCGTGAGCAGATATTTTACAAAGTAATGGTGTTGCCATGACGGTATGCGAATACAAGCCTGGTTTAGAAGGTATTCCCGCCGCCCAGTCGAGTATTAGTCATGTAGACGGGCAGAAAGGAATTCTAGAATATCGTGGTATCAGGATTGAGGAATTAGCTCAAAAAAGCACATTCCTGGAAACTGCATATCTGTTGATTTGGGGTGAGTTACCAAATAAGGAAGAACTGAGAGCATTTGAGGAAGAAGTTCTGACTCACAGACGCATCAAATACCGCATTCGGGACATGATGAAATCCTTTCCTGAAAGTGGTCATCCCATGGATGCGCTACAAGCTTCGGCGGCTGCTTTAGGTTTATTCTATTCTCGTCGTGACTTACATAATCCAGTCTATATCCGCAATGCGGCTGTTCGGTTAATAGCCACTATTCCGACGATGGTAGCAGCGTTTCAGCTAATGCGGCAAGGGAACGACCCGGTGAAGCCTAGAGATGATTTAGGTTATGCGGCTAACTTCCTGTATATGCTCAATGAGAAAGAGCCTGATCCTTTAGCTGCAAAAATCTTTGATGTCTGCTTAATACTTCATGTTGAGCATACAATGAACGCCTCTACCTTTAGTGCTAGAATCACAGCCTCTACCTTAACTGATCCTTATGCTGTGGTTGCGAGTGCAGTAGGGACTTTAGGCGGACCATTGCATGGGGGCGCAAACGAAGAAGTAATTCAGATGTTAGAAGAAATTGGTTCTGTGGATAATGTTCGTCCTTATGTGGAGGATCTACTGCAACGCAAAGCCAAAATTATGGGTTTTGGGCATCGTGTCTACAAAGTTAAAGATCCTCGTGCCACCATCTTACAAAACCTAGCAGAGGAATTGTTTGAGAAATTTGGCTACGACGAATACTATGAAATTGCCCAAGAAATGGAACGGGTAGTTTCCGAAAAATTGGGTAGCAAAGGGATTTATCCTAATGTTGACTTTTATTCCGGTTTGGTGTATAGGAAAATGGGAATTCCTACAGACTTGTTCACTCCAGTATTTGCGATCGCTCGCGTCGCTGGTTGGTTAGCGCACTGGAAAGAACAACTGACAGAAAACCGCATTTTCCGTCCGACCCAAATTTATAACGGTCGCCATGAAGTCTCATACACTCCCATGGACGAACGCTAAGAAACAAACAACATAACTCTGGATTCTAGATTTTGGATTTGCAATTCAAGTCCTCCAGTGGACAGATTGATAACTGTCATATCTGCCCTTGAGGCTTGGACTCCAAAATCTGCTATCCCCACAACTGACATCTACAATAAGTAGGAATCAATATCAATGAAAGAACCGTTACAAACCTGGAAACGGTAAATCTTTCTTGGTTTTGTTTTGTGCAACTACATTAATTGGTAGAATTTGTCTCATTTACCTACTTATCAATCATCAATTCCTAATCCCAACCATAAGTAGAAGTTGTCTCTAGGGTTTTATGGCAAAAACCATCCAACGATATACTAAACATGGGAATTGTCAATAAATCTACAATTGGATATCATCTCACCAGAGATCATTACAAAAGATGAACATTGGGAATTTTCGGTACAAGCCCCTTCAGGGTGGAATTAATCCAAAATCCCCAATCTCTACCCTTAAGTGTCGAGTAAATCCAAAATACTCGCTGCGCTGCTACGCTGCGCCAACTTAAATCTAAAATCTATTGACCTTTCATAGCAGCAAACATGAATCCAGGAATTGACCTCCAAGGAACTTTTATTCAATCTGTCAAGGACTTAGGGCTACCTCCTGGGGCAGCCAAAGCCCTATGGATGCCATTGCCCATGGTATTGATGTTAATTGGGGCAACAGTTGGCGTATTAGTTGCCACATGGCTAGAACGGAAAATTTCTGCTGCCGCACAGCAACGAATTGGACCAGAATATCAAGGGCCATTTGGATTGCTAGTACCTGTAGCAGATGGTTTAAAGCTGGTATTCAAAGAAGATATAGTACCCGCTAAAGCCGATCCTTGGCTATTTACCCTCGGCCCAATTATTGTAGTCTTACCAGTATTTCTGTCCTACATGATTGTACCATTTGGACAGAATATCATCATTACTAACGTCGGTATGGGCGTGTTTTTGTGGATTGCATTATCCAGTATTCAGCCCATTGGCTTATTAATGGCAGGTTACGCCTCCAATAATAAATACTCTCTGTTGGGTGGTTTACGGGCAGCAGCCCAGTCCATCAGTTATGAAATTCCCTTAGCATTGAGTGTACTGGCGATCGCCATGATGTCCAACAGTCTCAGCACCGTTGACATCGTTAATCAACAATCCAACTTTGGCATTCTCGGCTGGAATATTTGGCGACAACCATTAGGATTCATGATCTTTTGGATCGCCGCCCTAGCAGAATGCGAACGCTTACCCTTTGACTTACCAGAAGCAGAAGAAGAACTAGTAGCAGGGTATCAAACCGAATATTCCGGTATGAAATTTGCCCTTTTCTATCTCAGTTCCTACGTTAACCTGGTACTTTCTGCATTATTAGTAGCCATCTTGTACCTTGGTGGTTGGCATTGCCCCATTCCCCTTGATCTGCTCACAAACTCCTTAGGAGTCAGTGAAAACAACCCTGCGATCCAGGTAGTAACAGCAGGAATAGGTATCACCATGACCGTACTCAAAGCCTACCTCCTCGTATTTCTTGCCATTCTCATCCGTTGGACAGTACCACGGGTAAGAATAGACCAACTATTAGATTTAGGATGGAAATTTCTATTACCAGTTGGTTTGGTCAATCTCCTATTAACCGCCGCCTTCAAACTAGCCTTTCCCTTCGCCTTCGGTGGATAAAAAAAATTTCAGATTTTAGATTTTAGATTGGGGATTAAATCTAAAATCTAAAATCCAAAATCCAAAATTGACAAAGAGAGAGACACACAATGCTAAAATTCCTCAAACAAGTTGGTGATTACGCCAAAGAAGCTGTTCAAGCAGGTCGTTATATAGGTCAAGGCTTATCCGTCACTTTCGATCACATGAAACGGCGGCCTGTGACAGTTCAATATCCCTACGAAAAACTAATTCCCGGCGAAAGATTTCGTGGACGGATTCATTATGAATTTGACAAGTGCATAGCTTGTGAAGTCTGTGTCCGTGTTTGTCCCATTAACCTGCCAGTAGTTGATTGGGAAATGGACAAAGCCACCAAAAAGAAAAAACTTAAACACTACAGTATTGATTTTGGAGTTTGTATCTTCTGCGGTAACTGCGTGGAATATTGCCCTACCAACTGTTTATCCATGACAGAAGAATATGAACTAGCCACCTACGATCGCCATGAACTCAATTACGATAGCGTCGCCCTAGGACGTTTACCCTACAAAGTCACAAACGATCCTATGGTAAAACCACTGCGCGAGCTTGTTTACCTACCCAAAGGCGTAATGGACCCCCACGGAGTCCCTGCTGATGCTCCCCGTCCTGGTTCTCGTCCTGAAGACTTAGTAGAAAGTGGTAATGGCTAATGGGTAATCAGTAATGGGTAATGGGTAATCAAAATTTTTCTAATTACCAATCACAAATTACCAATTACCAATTACTACGCAGTATTTATTAAACATCAATAAGGATAGAAAACAGTGAATCTAGCAGAAGGAGTACAGTCTGTATCATTTGGCATTCTCGGTGTGATGATGATTGGGGCAGCACTAGGTGTGGTCTTATTCTCTAACATTGTCTATTCCGCCTTTTTGCTGGGAGGTGTATTCATCAGCATGGCAGGAATATATCTATTGCTAAATGGTGATTTTGTAGCAGCAGCACAAATACTAATTTATGTTGGTGCAATTAACGTCTTAATTTTATTTGCCATCATGTTGGTAAACAAAAGAGAAGACTTTGCACCATTACCTAGTGCTGGATTACGAAAAGTATTTACAGCTTTAGTTTGTTTTGGACTGTTTGCTCTCTTAAGTACAATGGTATTAGCTACTCCTTGGGCTTATTCTACCAATCCCATAGTTAGCCAAAATTCCATCATTTTAATTGGTCAGCATTTCTTTAGCGACTTTTTGCTACCCTTTGAGTTGGCTTCCGTTCTGTTGCTGATGGCAATGGTAGGCGCAATTATTTTGGCACGTCGTGAATACATTCCCGATCAACTACCAAAATCTGATCTACAACAAACAATTTTAACCCTACCAGAACGCCCCAAAGAGTTGATATCTACTGGTAGCACTTCCGATAACTGACAACTGACAACCAACCATCATGCAACTCCAATACTTTTTATTACTAGCCGCAGCATTATTCTGCATTGGCATATATGGTTTAATCACCAGTCGTAATGCTGTCCGGGTACTAATGTCAATTGAATTATTGCTGAATGCCGTTAATCTTAATTTAATGGCATTTTCCAATTTTCTTGATTCAACATTAATTAAGGGTCAGGTTTTCACGGTTTTCGTGATCACTGTCGCAGCAGCAGAAGCGGCGGTAGGTTTAGCAATCGTGCTAACTATTTATCGTAACCGTGATACTGTTGACATGGAGCAATTTAATCTCCTGAAGTGGTAATATTCCGTGCAACTAAAGCAGGTAATCATTGCTTATAAAGCAAGAGATCCCCAAAGTAAACGCTGGGCAGAACTCTGTGCTAAACAACTCGAAAATCGTCAATGCCAAGTATTGGTAGGGCCTAGTGGGCCAAAAGATAACCCCTATCCGGTTTTTTTGGCCTCTGCTAATCAACCAATAGATTTAGCTTTGGTACTCGGTGGTGATGGTACGGTTTTAACCGGTGCTAGACATTTAGCCCCTCTGGGTATCCCTATTCTGGGTGTGAATGTAGGCGGCCATTTAGGATTTTTAACTGAGTCCGTAGATGAGTTTCAAAATCCAGAACTTGTTTGGGACAGACTGTTAGAAGATCATTATGCCATCCAACGGCGGATGATGTTACAAGCGGCAGTATATGAGGGAACTGGCTCAAATTTAGAACCAGTAACAGAGAGTTACTTGGCTTTAAATGAATTTTGTGTTAAGCCCGCTTCTGCTGACAGAATGATTACTTCAATTCTGGAAATGGAAATTGATGGCGAGATAGTTGATCAATATGTGGGAGATGGATTAATTATCTCTACTCCCACAGGTTCAACAGGTTACACTGTTTCTGCCAGTGGACCAATTATCCATGATGGCATGGAAGCTATTACCATAACTCCCATTTGTCCGATGAGTCTTTCTAGTCGTCCTCTGGTTTTACCTCCTGGTTCTGTGGTCAGTATTTGGCCTTTAGGCGATTATGATTTAAGTACAAAACTCTGGATGGATGGTGTCTTATCTACTTCCATTTGGCCAGGACATCGTGTTGATGTGCGGATGGCTGATTGTCGCGCTAAGTTTATCGTCTTACGGGCAAATAACTCCTATTATCAAACACTACGGGAAAAATTACTTTGGGCTGGTACAAGAGTTCGCTACAGCAATAATCACCGTAATTGATTTTTATGTATCTTTTCTCAACTTTTTCCCTAGTGTGTCCGTAATCATTAACTTATATTTGCCTCCAAGTTCAATATCTCTGGAGGTTTTTTAATATCTATAATCATTGACAATTCAAACTATGAACTAGAGAAATCTGTATCTCATCACCAGATTTTTTCAGCAATTAAGCTCATAATTAAAAAAATATCATGACTAGGGAATAGGTGACACTTCGACAAGCCCAGTGCATCGTAGGTGACAGTTAAGAGGGAATAGAGAATAAGGAATATAAAAAACAAGATTCTGAATTCCTAAATTCCTGATAGCGAAGGGTGGCGAAGCCATACTCCTGAACTCCTGATTTCTTAATGTAGAACTTTCACAAATCTATTTAGGAAAACAGATGGAAATTTCTTATCATTACAATAATTATCAACTCCATCCTCCTGATTTTCCCACATTGCAAACTGATAAATATATTCTGCGTCTGGCTACCAATTCTCAAGAACTAGAATCTATTTTTAGATTGCGGTTTCAGGTGTTTAATCTAGAACTGGGTTTGGGATTATCTAGCGCTAATTCTAACCAGATGGATCAAGATAAATTTGATGAAGTTTGTCATCATTTATTACTTATTGCTAAAAATACAGGTGAAACCATTGGAACCTATAGGATGCAAACCTACACAATGGCGGCTCAATGGTTAGGCTTTGATGCTGCTGATATATTTAATCTTCATGGTATTCCTGATTCTGTACTTCAATCTTCGGTTGAGGTAGGACGTGCTTGTATAGCAAAAAAGTATCGTAATAGTCATACTCTATTATTATTATGGAAAGGATTAGCTAATTATTTAATCTGGACAAGAAAACAATACTTTTTTGGTTGTGCATCTCTACTAACACAGTGCCATTGGGAGGCAGCTTGTACTTTTAATTATTTACGGCAGCATAATTTTACTCATCCTCACATTTTAGTTGCGCCTCATGCACAATATTTGATAGAAGTAGTTCAAAATTATCCAAAAAATTATCATTTATCAATTCCTAATATTTTTCAAGCTTATCTAAATATTGGTGCTAAAGTATGCAGTTTACCAGCTATTGATAAGCAATTTAAAACTATTGATTTTTTAATTATTGCTAATATTGGTGATTTTGCTAGATGGCATTATTCAAATATACCAGAACTAGAAGTGAGTATAAAACCTCAATCTAAATAAAGATAATAATTAGTTTTTAGTATACTTCAGATTGACTAATAAATTACAGAGGTAAAGTAACTATAAACTGACAGGAGGACAAGATAGCTAGAAGCTAGAGAGAGCAAGCTTCATAGCTCTTTGCCCTTTGATGTAATCCTTCAACCGATAGCGGCTAAATTGCATTAATTCTTCTATAGTTTTTTGGAACATTTGATGTACCCCA
>JBJTUF010000344.1:0-31211 GCA_046080565.1 Cuspidothrix sp.
ATTATAACTAACAAATTGAACAATAGTTTTATACATGGTTCGTGTCTATAAATTAAGTAAAGTACCCTCTACGGCTGATTATGTTGCAGGATTGACTGCTATTCAACTTCGTATGAGTGACACACAACTTCGTTTACTTCAGCCTATCTTCCTAAAGTCATCAAGACTGAAGCAGACAATGAACAAGCATTAGCAATTGTGGAAGATTTAATGCACCGTGAACGCACGCCTGAAGAGAATGAACTTTATCAGTTATTAATTACTTTAATTGAAAGATTTGAACAAGAATATTATCAAATTCCTCAGCAAAATAATCCTCAATCTATGTTGTTATTTCTTTTGGAACAATCTGATAAAACTAAAGCCGATTTACAAGCTGTTTTAGGATCTGAAACTTTAGTTGATGACATTTTAAATGGTAATCAGAAAATAAATCCAGAATTAACCCAAAAATTAGCAGATTTTTTTCATGTGGAAGCAAGTATATTTCATGAATAGGATTATTCTGTAGAGACGTTCCCTAAAACATCTCTACATTAATTAACAGTTTTCTCCAGAAAATTCCTAACTACCCAACCGCTATTGGAACTTTATAATAAACCGGCTCATTCCCTGCTTTCCATTTGATATTGCAACCAATACTCGGCTTTTGCTCCCAAGTAATTACCTAATCTACTAAAACATAATTAATCGCTTTCCGTAAATCTTGTCCACCTATACCTTACAAAAAAACAACCCCCAAATTTGGAGGTTGTAAATTGGTATTTATTGAAAAATCTGATGATTAAATCTGATTATTTTATGCCCATGACACAAATCGAAGCGAGAAAACCAGCAATGATATAAAAGACTGCCACAACTTGTAATTCTGACCAACCAGTTAATTCTAAATGATGATGTAAAGGTGCCATTTTAAATAAACGTTTACCTTTGCCGTCTGGTCCCTTTGTCGCCTTATAATAGCTGACTTGAGCCATGACAGAGAGGGTTTCCACAAAGAAGATACCGCTCAGGATAAACAGTGCTACCAAGCTATTTGTTACCAGTGCCACAGCAGCTAAAGCACCACCCAAGGCTAAAGAACCGGTATCACCCATAAACACACTCGCGGGGTTACGGTTATAGGCTAAGAAACCTAAGCAGCTACCACTGACCGCAGCACAGAATACCATCAAGTCGGGTGAGGTGGGAGCAACTACAACACCTAACGCAAAAATAGCGATCGCTACTGTTCCGGCCGCTAAACCATCAATACCATCTGTTAAATTAGTAGCATTGCTCTCTGCTACCAAAACAAAACCCGCCACAGGCCAGAACAACAGTCCCAAAGGTAAGGATAAACCCACCCAAGGTAAATGGATATTAGTTATACTAAAATCACCTTTAAACATCAACCACAAACAAAACATCGCCCCAAATATCACTTGCAGGGCTAATTTAGTCTTGGGAGAGATACCTTTATTAGACCTACGGCGTAAAATTTGCCAGTCGTCTATCCAACCGATTAAACCATAGCTGAGTGTTAAAGCCGAAACCGCCAATACATCTTGAGAAAAATCCGATAATATACAAGCCATTACCACCGCTACAGGGATGAAAAATATACCCCCCATAGTTGGTGTACCAGCTTTTTTCAAATGCGCTTGGGGTCCGTCTTCCCGAATAATTTGACCTGTTTTCAGTGCTTGCAACACAGGTATTACCCACTGTCCCAGTATGGTGACACCAGCAGCACAAAGTAAAAGAGGTAAAGTGAGGGAAGTAGGATACCAGGGGGTTCTATTCCCCATCCAATCTAAAATTAATGCTGTTATACTGAGTAAGAAGGCTAGTAAAGAGGCCAACCCAATTCCCGAAAAATTCAAACTTTGGTTAGGAGATAATTTAGCGTCCACAGAAAATTTCCTTCACTCCACACTTAAAAACCTAAATAAAACAATAGAAACTACTTTTGGTCTCTAGTTCCCAAAATATTCTAAACTAATCTTCTTCAATCACAACATCATCGTCGTCATCATAATCAATATCACCAATCCCGTCGTCTCCGCCCAGAAAATCGGATATGACTTCCACATCATCTCTAGAGTCTGCGTCATGCACATCACGGGCTATGAGTCGGCCAGTTGCCCGCAACCAGTCCAACATGGAGGACTCTTGTTTTAAAGGGATGACTGCGGCTCGTTGGTTACGGGGGGCTTCACGAAGAGGAGAATCTAACATATTAACTGTGACACCAAGGGTTTATATAACTAGACATTAAGAGTTTATCATTTCATAGCAGTTAATTAATTCCTTCATACAACTCTCTAATTGTTCTATCCGAATTAAACAAAATTTTGGTTTAATCAGGAAATTGTAGCCAAAACGGCATTATTTAATGAGTTGGATGATTATAGGCAAAAAACACTAATATTTGATTAATCCTGTTTCATCATGGCAACTCTAAAGGTAAAGGGCAATGATAGGCAAATCTACTCTAATTGAGGCCGTTGCAGTAACAAATCGGGGGTTATTAACCAATTCCTCACAACAACAAGCTATTTTAGCAGCGATCGCTAATCTAGAAGACTTTAATCCTCACCCTTGTCCATTAGCTGCTAGTAATTTACTAGAAGGCAACTGGCGACTACTATACACCACAAGCAAAGCTTTACTAAACATAGATAGTTTACCCTTTTGTAAACTTGGTCAAATTTACCAATGTATTCGGGTAAAAAGCAACAGTGTTTACAATATAGCTGAGATTTATGGTATTCCTTCCTTAGAAGGATTAGTCAGCGTTGCTGCTAAATTTGAACCAGTGTCCCAACGGCGTGTGCAAGTGAAATTCCAACGCTCGATTATTGGTTTACAAAGCCTCCTAGGCTACACATCACCCGAAAATTTTATCCAACAAATTGAATCAGGGCAAAAATTTACAGCTTTTGATTTTCCCATTCAAAGTGAACAACAACAAGGTTGGTTAGATATTACTTATATAGATGATGATCTCCGTATTGGCAGGGGTAATGAAGGTAGTGTTTTTGTATTAAGTAAAGCATAAAACCTTTCACAAAAAGTCTTTCGCCATGAACTTACTCTATTACAGGTTGTTTGTCAAGAGGCATCAAAAAAATTCACAATTGATCAACACAGAAAACCCAGCAATTTGACAAATAACTTAACAAAACCACAAGCAAACACCTTCAGGTTGTAGAGTAAAAACAATCAGCCCTCATTTAATGGCAATTCATACTTCAAAAGGGAAGATACAACATGGTTCAACGTGGTTCTGTAGTACGTGTTCTCCGTCCTGAATCCTACTGGAATCAGGAGCTTGGTACAGTAGTTTCTGTTGATAAAACTGGCATCAAATACCCTGTAATTGTCCGCTTTAACAAGGTTAATTACAATGATATCAACACCAACAACTTCGCTTTAGATGAATTAATCGAAGTGAAAGCACCTGCCGCTAAAGCAGGAAAATAAACAGCCCAGTGTCTAGGGGTCGGTTTCATGGGATGATAGCAGGAGATATCAAGGTACAAATCCGGGATATTGATTCAGCTTGACCATACCTGCCCCTATAAAAATTATTTGTTTGAATGCCTGAACTGCCTGAAGTTGAAACAGTCCGACGGGGTTTAAATCAATTAACCCTCGGTCAAGAAATAACGGGAGGGGATGTACTGCTACAACGCACCATCGCCTACCCGTTTTCTGTTGATGAGTTTATTCATAGAATTAAAGGTCATTCCATCACCACCTGGCATCGTCGTGGTAAATATCTCCTAGCGGAACTCTCCCCTACTTCTTCCTTGGGGGTGCATTTACGCATGACAGGGCAATTACTATGGTTAAACCAAAATGAACCTTTGCACAAACACACCAGAGTCAGATTATTTTTTGGAGAAAATCAGGAATTACGCTTTGTTGACCAGCGCACCTTCGGACAAATGTGGTATGTTCCTCCTAGTGTAGCGGTAGAAAGTATTATTACGGGTTTGGCGAAACTGGCAGTTGACCCCTTTTCTCCAGAATTTGCTGTGGAGTATTTGGCCGATAAATTAAAAAAATCCCGTCGTCCCATTAAAACTGGGTTGTTAGATCAGTCAGTGGTGGCAGGATTAGGTAATATTTATGCTGATGAGGCTTTGTTTAAAAGTGGCATTTTACCCACAACTTTGGGTACAGAATTAAAACCTCCCCAAATTGAACTTTTACGCACAGCAATTATTGAAGTTTTATCAGCCAGTATTGCCGCAGGTGGAACAACTTTTAGTAATTTTCTCAATGTCAAAGGTGTGAATGGCAATTATGGTGGTGAAGCGTGGGTTTATAACCGTACGGGAGAACCCTGTAAAGTTTGTGGTAATGTCATCCAGCGAATTAAATTAGGTGGCCGTTCTAGCCATTTTTGTTCTCAATGTCAGCATTAGCTTTTTAGTAAATCTTCAATACTCATATCCCCGACCTTTGGATGATCAATTTATAGCAATTACCATTCAAGTGAGGTACAAGCAGTAATAATGAAACGCAGATGGACGCAGATAAACGCAGATAATTATATTACTTTTTAGGTTTTGCATTATGCGCTTTATACATTGGCAGGTAGGAAATAAAAAATTCCTGCCTACCAATATAGCAATCCTATTTGATTTGTGGTTTTTAAGTATATCCCTCAGTAAAGCCGTAAGCATCTTACTAAGATGGAGAGAGAAACACATCTTATTGATTTTCATTCACCTCCGTTCTGAGCATTCCTTCTACCAATTCTGAAATTTGCGGATTTTGTTCTGTAATAATATTCTTAAGTTTTAACATCTCATTCTCTAGATTTTTAATCACATCTTGAGGACTCCTACTGTCAAACAAACCAACAAGTCTCGCAAGAATAGTTGCAAAAAAATTCCCAAAACTTAACAGAAGTTTTTTTACTTGAGAAATAAAATCTGGAGGAATATTTAGGTTTGTAGGTAACTTAGGAAAATCTTCTGATTGTGGATACTGTAGTTTATTGGCTATTACCGCAAAATTTCTTACAGTTTCAGTTATCTCTTTTTTAAGTATTTTTATCCTTAAGTTATCTAATTCTCCTTGAAAAATTTTAAGATTGTCATTAATTTGATCTATCAACTTCTCTTTTGTAATTTTATGCAACCTACCTGTTTTATCAGTATGTGAAGATATGATTTCTGTTTGTTTTTCCATCCATTTATCGACTTCTTGATGCAATAGATATGCACATCTATCCGGTAAACGAACAGTAATAGCGTACCAAAAACCCTTCAACATTTCTGATTGTAACGGACTACGACCAAAAGTCCTACTCACACTGCCGTCACGCAGTTCCCTTGTGACACTACATACTGGAACCACCGGAGCAATATCTTGCGTAAATTTTCTTCTTATGGGTTGTATTAGTTGATCTATCTCTTTATCTGTAGCTTGATCAGAATTTGTCACAACAATGATTAACCTATATTTATTTAAAATAAGTTTCTCGATAATTCCCTCTTCGTATGGTTCAACCCGGTGACCGCCTGCATTAATACAGTAGAATACTGCATGAAACCATTCAATCGCTTGACGTTCTATACCATGTTCTTTTAGTTCACTATTAAGATTTTCCTCCCAACTTTTTGCCATTCCATTACCAACTTCAAGTCCGACAGAATCGTATATTTGTACATTAATATCTTCCCACTTAATCTGATATTTATCAAATCCACCTTGTGTTACTGGACTACCAATACCAGCTTTTGCTATATCCTCACCATATAAGTAGTTAATCAAAGAACTCTTGCCTGCACCAGTTTTACCAATAGTGAGAATGTTCAATGAACTTTGCATATTGACTCCACTTTCTTCTGAATAATTAACGATTGCTTTAATTAAATTTTCTAAAGCTTGAAAATATAAAGAGATATTATGATCATTAAATATCTCATTCGGATTTTTAACAAATTCATTGAGTCGCTCTTCTCGCAGAAGTGTCGAATCTTCAACAAGGTTTCCTTCCCAATTAATGAATTGGAGCGTACCTACGTGTTGATAATTAACAGCAGGTAGTTGTGATTTAATAAATGGAAGAAGTAAATTATTAATCCTATCTCGATGTTGATCATATGGTGGAACATGAGGTACGATATCATTCCGATTTTCAAATCTGAAATGTGTTATTTTGTATTGAGACCTAAAATCTTTATCTCCTACACGTGGAGATCCAAAGGTATAAACGCTGTTGACAGGAAAAGTATTAATCAGTCTATAAGCTGCTAAAGTAGCTAATGCACCACCTAAACTATGTCCTGTTAAACATATTTGCTTGGCATTGGAATTTTTTATAACATTTTCAATATCAGGTAAAAACTCTTCTAGCAACCATGCAAATCCTGGGTGAACCATACCCGCATAAGCTTTAGTATTATATTTACTTGCGTAAAGAGGATTGTCTGCTACTGCTAAAAAATTGCAAATCATAGTTGTTACCATGTGTTGCCAATTTTTTAATGGTTGTTCTTTATCGGCTATAACTGTTCCTCGAAATGCAATAATTAATTCCTCATCTAAAATACCTGACAATGCCAACAAAGGAACTGTTGGGTCACTATGTTTTATTATTTGTTTATCTCGAAGCGGAAATATGGATTTTTTAGAGATTATCTTAGTTTCATTTTCGTAAGTTTCACAACACAAAAGACTAAGAATTTTCGCTTTTTGTAGATTTACATTTGAACCCATAATTATTTAATCTTTGATTGCATAAATGTTCTGGAGTAAAAAGATCAACGAATATAATTCTCGGTCAATATTTTGTAAGAATCTGTATCTGTTACCACTAAAAAGAAAATGATCAATTTTGAGCTTGAATTTGCCTAACTACTGTTAAAGCTGAATAACTCACCCCTGCTGTACCTTCCCCTGGATGAGTTGAGTCACCAACTAACCACAAATTATTAATAGGTGTACGGTTAGCAAAACCAAAGGGGCCAAAAGTTGGAATTCTTTGACCAATACCGCCGACAATTCCTTTTTCTCTGGCTGTATAATTGGCGAAGGTGCGAGGTGTGGCAGCTTCTATATAAATAATAGTTTCTGGTTTTAAATAGAAATATTGGGAAAGTTTAGCAATTGCATCTTGGGTAAATTTTTGTTTTAAACTTTCATAATCTTGAGTTTCCCACCAAGGAGTAAAATCAACAAAGGATGAGGCAATAATTGTGGCTTTTCCTATTGGTGCGCGCCCATCTCCTTCATGACTGACGGATACAAATAGGGAATTATTTTCACCAATTGGGCCGTTAATATCATATAAAAATTGTAAATGTGGTGGACAATCTAAAGGAATTGCACTTTTATCTACACCGATATAAACAACAAATGCACCAGATGGAGGATTGAGTTTTTCTACTCTATGTTTATATCCAGATGGGGCTTTTTCTCCTAATAATTTTACTAAGTCTTGTACAGTGACATTACCAATTATATGATCTGCTTTCTCGGTGAAAATTTTTCCTGTTTTTTGATTTCTAATGACTACACCGTTGGCTTTGCCATTTTCAAGGTTGATTTTTTCAACGGTGTGACGCATTAATAATTTACCACTATCTCGTTCTAAGGATTCTACTAAGCGATCGCTCAAAACTTGCATACTCCCTTGTAAATGATATAATCCTTGGGGAGATTGGGATACACTCAACGCTGTTGCTGCATAAAGCAAAGCGGTTTCTTCGGCACTAACTTGAGAATATAATTTCAGTTGTAAATCTAAAAATGTCCGCAGTCTTTTGTCTTTTCCTAAACCATATAATCTTAAAGCATCTCCCACTGTCATAAAAGTAAAAGGTGCAGTAATAAATGTACTCGGACGCACTGCTTTAATTAATTCTCCTAAATCCCATAAATTACGGGGTGGTAAAATGGGATCACGTCCTTGAAATTCCCAACTTGCATTAAATAAAGTTGTTAATAATTGCCAAAAAGGTTCACTACCCGGAAACTGTTTTTGACGTTCTGCTTGCCATTTTTGAGGATCACGCCAAACATTAATGGGTGTGGACTCTCCCGGCAGATATACCGCACAGGCTGGATCACAATATATAGCTGCGGGTAATTCTATATTTAATTCGGAGAAAATGCGGTGATGAATTCCCCCAGGTTCTAAACCTGCAACTTGAGTTGCACCAACATCAAAGGTAAATCCTTGACGTTTAAAGGTGGAAGCGCAACCACCAGGAACTATAGCTTGGTCAAGAATAAGAACATCATAGCCTCTATGTGCTAATAATGCTCCGGCTGTGAGTCCTCCTATACCCGCACCGATGACTATGACGCGGGATTGATTTTTGTTCAGGGATAGGCTAGGCATTGATACTTAATTTTACAATTCTTAATATTACTACTCATAATTTTAACGTGAATTCGATAGTGTAGCGTGACAACCCAGGAGTCATTAAACTTCACCCCAATCTTTGTCCGAAGGGGGCATATTAATTTTTTACCAGTATAAAGTAATATTTTTAAGCAAACATAGCTGAAGGCAAGAGTAAAATCCTTAGTATGATTAGGTTTTACGAATCAATAATGTCCTAATCATTCTGGCTACAGCTATACAATAAAGGTAAGTGATGCTAACAAAAGTTCGCTTTTGCTTCCTGTTTCATCCTATAAGTGTCGGTACTGTATAATTCATATACTAACACGACTAATCTAACCGATTTTATTTTAAATTTATTGTAGCGTTAACATCTCTGTCATACTGAAAACCCCAATTGAAATTTAGTGGTATAGGAACTAAGGTATGCTGTGTTAGTAAGTAAAATTTTCATAATTATGGCTAAACTTTTTGCTGTAGTTGTAGCAACTGTTACCGAATACTACGAATATAAAAAAGAGCATCCAGAGCATGATCAGGATCAACTGGCATGGTTTCAGGAACAATATGAAAAGGGAATTCTCGTTTGTTGTGGGCCATTTGTACCTCATGATGGAACAGGATTGTGGGTAATAAAAGCAGAGAATGTTGACGAGGCATGGAAAATAGTTAATACTAGCCCGCGTGTAAGAGATGGAATGTTAGCAGACTCAGCCAGAGTAGTGGAGTGGAATGTGCATTTAGGGAGCGATCGCTTAAATTAGGAATGGTATAAATAAGGTAAATTCCATAAATTTAACTGTTCACTTTGGTATTAAAATTTAGCTTGTCAAAATATCTGCCAGGTACTAGATTAGATAGAGTTTATACTGTTAATTCATTCATTACCAGGAGTTTATGAGCAATAATTTGCAACTTTCAGAATTAGCGATCGCATTTGTCGCCAAAAATCTTAATCCCGCAGTTTTAAATCCAGATTTCTTGAAATATACAGGAATTATTCCCAATGAATGGGAATTAGCAGCCCAACCAGTTTACAACAACAATTTAGTCCAATTAGTTTATAAAAATGGTGTGGGAATTGTTGTTCAACCTAACCGACTCAATGTATTAGAGTTGATCGGAGGCAAACAACCAACAGAAATTCAATTTGCAACAGTCGCACTACAATTAATAGATAAGTTATCGCAAATAGATTACCAAGCAGTGGGAATTAACCCTAAAGGATTTGTGAATTTTACCACAAATGAGGAAGCTCATGAATATATATGCGGTAAACTTTTAGCTCCTGGTGCTTGGCAAGAATTTGGAGGAAGTAAAGTTAATGCTAGTTTGGAATTAAGTTATCCTTTACAACAAGGAGCTTTGAACTTAGCTATTAATCAGGTCAATGTCCAGTTTGGAGAACAAACAACACCAGGAATTTTATTTTCTGGTAATTTGAATTATCCCCTTACAGCAAATACTCTCCCAAAAAAACTACAAGATTTAAAACGAATCATTAGTAATTGGCCAAATGATGTCAAAACTTTCCAGCAATTATTAGTAGAGAAATTTTTACCATCTTCTCCTGTTCAACCCTTGAGTGGTTCTGTATTTTAATCATGAGAATGGGCGAACAGCCGTTCGCCCCTACTGAACTCCTTAATTATTACTACCTAAAAGGAACAGACTAATTAATGTACCGCTATTCCAAAGACTGTGGAGCAACATAGAGGAAAGTAAATTGCGCGATCGCGTGTAAACTATTCCTAAGACGACTCCCAACGCTGTGAGCGGCAGTATTTCTGATAAACTCAAGTGAGCAGCCGCAAATAACAAACTACTGATGAAAATTGCTCCCCAAACAGAGGTATAACGAGTCAAAGATGGTAATAAAAACCCGCGAAACAGAAATTCTTCAAAAAATGGGGCAGCTATGGCAGCAGTAAAGAAAAATATCCCCAAAGCGATATTATCCTGATTTTCTAATGCCATTTGTAAAAGTGAATTACTCCCGCCTTGCCCTTGCCATAATTTTTGATTAATTAAAGAGACAATAATCACAATAGGTAAAGCACTACAATAGCCACCTAACCCCCATAAAACCCAATTACTCCAAAAATTAAAGGTAAACCAATTTTCCGGCAGAGGGAAAAAACGCTTAATAGAAAAATACAGAACTGATAAAGAACCAAAGGCAACTGATAAATAAGTTATTAAAACAACAAAAGCCCCAAGTCTGGAATTATTAGGATCGCGAGGAATAGGCAGTAAAGATAATAATTCTGGTACAAATAATTGCCCCATTAGTAAAAAACCCAGGACAAAAACCTGAATAATTATTTCCCAATTCCAGGGAGTTGGCCACACTAAATCACCATTAATAGCTAATAGAGATTCTCGACCTTTAACCAAGCGTTGAATCAATAAAACAATCAGTAAAACAAACCCTATCAAAGCTGATAAAGTAGGAATAGTAGCAATTATTGTTAATTTTAACAATGCTTGGGTTGCTGATTCTTGTTCAGATATTTTCAGGGATAATAAGGCTTCTTGACGTTGTTGAAGTTGATATAATTGTGATAGGGCTGTATAACGAAACCAACTATCTAAATTTTGTTGAATTAGTGTTTCTGCTTTAGGTAATAGCCGTGCAGATTTACTCCAAATGCCAGTTAATACCTGGGCAGTTTGTTGATATTTAGGGTTAATATCTGGATATTGTTGTAATTCATTCCACGTTTCCCCAGCTTTTTCTATTTCCTGTTGCTGTGCTTGCAAAATTCCCAATCGTAAATCTAATTCTGCTAACAGTTTTTTTTCTAGCTGAATAGACTTTTGTAAACTTTTTTCCTCTGGAGAAATTGACTTAATACTTGAAGATTCTATTTCAGTTAATTTCTTTTTATTTGTTTGTAAACTGGTTTTAACAGATTCAGTAGCTTTTTGATATTGCTTGATCGCGCTTTCTATGGGATTTGCACCAAGAATAGATTCCTGAACTTTTTGAATGTTTTGATCATTATCGTCTTGTGGTTGCCAGGCTTGAGCTTGTAAAATCAGATTTGTTTGGTATAATTCCAAACGACTTTGAAATTGGGGTTTTTGCCAGCTACTCAATAATGATACACCGGAGGATATCATTGCTAATAAAGTTAGCCCAATTAACAACCATCGTTTAATTGTCATTCATTTGCCTTTAAATTAACAATACAAGTAACCATTCAGCAGTCAGTAATCAGCTATCATCGGGAATTTATGAGCATTTTAAGTGAAAACTAGGAATTGATTTTGATATCAGTCTCCCTCAAAAATCCTTGTAACTGAGTCCAAGAAACAGTTTTAGCTAACTGCTGAGGGCTGATAACTGAATGCCTTTGAATACAAACCGTATTATAATCTAAGGTAGAGGATAATTAAAATATTTGTTACTCGATTTTGGATTGACGATTTTTTCCGTCCTCAAAAACGAGTAATCTGTAGCAATTTTTTTATTTAATCTAAAATTCCGATTTAATTACTAATTAGGACGATGTTTTTTGTAAATCCTTTAGAAAATCAACTTCAGCAGTGGGACAACACTATTAAAAATAATCCCAATAATGCTAATGCTTATGTTCGTCGTGGAATGGTTTATTTTAAATTAGCGAATATTGAGGGATCTATCCAAGATTTTGATCAAGCCGAAAACCTAGATTCTAATATTACTCCCTATCTTTGGCAACGTGGGTTAAGTTATTATTATGCAGAACAATTTTATGAAGGTGCAAAACAGTTTGAAATAGATTTAACTGTTAATGGTCAAGATGTTGAGGAAACTGTCTGGAGATATCTTTGCATAGCTAGATTATCAGGTGTGACAGAAGCCCGAAATACTTTATTACCTGTAAAAAATGATCCGCGAAAAATCATGGCAGCAGTATATAATTTCTTTGCAGGTAATTGTACCAAAGCAGATGTTTTGAATGTGGGAAAATTGGCAGGATTAAAAGGTAAGTTCTACAGTCATCTGTATTTAGGTTTATATTATGAAGCTGAAAATAATTTGCAGTTAGCACAAGAATATATAGTTAAAGCTGCGAATGAGTACAAAATTGATGATTATATGTGGTACTTAGCGGTAGTACATAAGCAATTGCGCCAGTGGTTATAAGGAAAGCAGAAGGCAGGAGGCTTCAGGGTAGCACTTCGACTTCGCTCAGTAACCGGAGATAGGAGGATAAGCCTTGTTATATATATGTTTCAAGGATTCATAATGTCCTAATTATCCTGGCTACAGCTATAAGAAGTTTGTCAGGAATTACGGTTTTAGACTGTTATAAATAGGACTGAGGCAAGTTTGACAACAAAAATCTGGTGTAGGGTGGGTCAGACTGCAAAATACTCCAAATTAACAGATTTTTGATATCTGACGTACCCTTCTGATGTCAAGTCCGGGCAATCACTTATGATATAAGTTTTTGGGAAATACTCATTTTTTCCAAATTACCAATTACCTATTACTAGGCCTAATAGATATGATAAGTATTCCGAGATGATTATGATGTCCCAGTTGCTTAAGTTCTGATGAGTAAGTAGATGAGATGCTTTGGCAGTGAGGACTTGAGTTCCTAAATGAGGAATAAATTCCTCACTAAAAACTTTGAATTATTCAGTCCGTTTTACTTAAATTGGGGATCGTAATGTAAATTAAATCAAGAATAATTAAGAAAAGACAAGGTTTTTGCCTTCCTATGGCCTATTTCCTATTATGTATTTAATATAGCAGTATGCAGTTGCATGAGATATCAAGTAAAACTTAAAACTCATACAGAATTAGGCTTTACCCCCTATCTGCTGCTATAAGATACAATAATTAAAGTTAGAATTAGGAGTTGTTTTGAGTGTCTGAAGAGACGAAAAACCATTGTTTCGTAGTTGGTATTGGGGCTTCTGCGGGAGGACTACGAGCCTTGGAGGAATTTTTTGATAATATGCCTGCCGATAGCGGTGCAGCCTTTGTTGTGGTACAACACCTCTCTCCAGATTTTAAAAGTTTGATGAAAGAACTGCTAGAACGCCGCACTCGTATGATAGTGAAGCGGGTACAAAGCGGAATGCAGATTGAACCGAATACAGTATATTTAATTACACCCCAGAATAATTTAGTCGTTAACGATGGAACTTTAGATTTAATTCAGCAAAGTGAACCGCCCCGACAGCAACCTAATTTTCCCATTGATATTTTTCTAGATTCTCTATCGAGAGATCGTGGTGATCAAGCGATGGGTGTGATTCTCTCAGGAACGGGAAGTGATGGGACAAGAGGAATACAAAGTATTAGTGAGTCAGGTGGGTTAACTTTTGTGCAGTCACCGGGGACGGCAGAGTTTGATGGGATGCCCCAAAGTGCGATCGCTACAGGTATTGTAGATCAAGTTCTGGCACCGGCGGAAATGGCGCGGACGATTTATGAAATCATCCAAATGCAGCGCCAAGGGACTACGCCAGGGGAGTCTCTTCTGCCAGAATTAGAATCAGAGAAACTCCGCACCATTATTCAAATTCTTAATCAATACGAAAAACTCGATTTTTCCTATTATAAACCTAGTACCCTCAGCCGCCGCATTTATCGCCGTTGTTCTCTGAGTGGCTATAATGTTCTGGATGATTATGTAAAATATTTAACTAACTCCAGTGAAGAAAGGGCATTGCTGCGAGATGATTTAATGATTGGGGTGACAAGGTTTTTCCGGGATTCGGAAGCCTGGGAATACTTAGATGTGGAAGTGTTACCGGAACTGATTAGCCCTTTGGAAAATGGTCAGCAGTTAAGGGTGTGGGTAACGGCTTGTGCTACCGGTGAAGAAGCCTATTCTATGGCGATTTTGATAGATGAGGTGATCAACCGTTTAGGTAAACAACTGAGTGTAAAAATATTTGCCACAGATATAGATGCGGCTGCTTTGAGCAAAGCCGCAGAGGGGATCTATCCCGAAAGTATTAGTATTGATGTTTCCCGTAAACGCTTAGAGAAATATTTTACCTTCCGTAACCGTAATTTCCATGTGTCGCGGGCATTAAGAGAAATGATTATTTTTGCCCCGCACAACTTGGCAAAAAATGCCGGTTTTACACGGATGCACCTAATTAGCTGCCGCAATGTGCTGATTTATATGCAACCAATTTTGCAACAGCACGTTATGAGAATGTTACATTTTTCTTTAATGCACAAAGGAATTTTGTTTTTAGGTGCTGCGGAAACACCAGGGGAATTAATTGAAGAGTTTAGTCCTCTATATGAGAAATTCAAAATTTATCAAAAACGTCGCAATATTCGTTTGCCAATTCTGAATCAAAATTTAGAATATGTAACCCCTGTGGTTTCTCGTCCTAGTCAGATACGCCGAGGAACAGTTCAATTTGATCCAGCTTTAGCGGCGGCTTTTAATGCCTTTGCGCGTCGTCGTCAATGTACTTGTTTGCTAGTTAATGATGATTTGGAACTGTTCCATGTAGTGACAGATGCGGTGGAAATTATGCAAGTTCCAGAGGGACAAATGACGAGGGCGATCGCAGATTTAGTCCCCCAGACCTTAAAACTACCCATCAATACCGCATTACATCGTGCTAAACGGGAACGCAGACCAGTTTTATATGGTAATATTCACTTAAATCAGGGCGATCGCATCCGTAGTGTCAATTTAGAAGTCACCTATCATTCTGGTGATACCCGGATGACTGATTTTTTCATGTTAATTATTGAAAATGAAGAACGTCCTTCTTCCCCAAATCGTCCTGAAGCCTTTCAACAGGATGCAGAAGCCACCCAACGCATTCTAGACTTAGAATATGAATTGCAGCAAACAAGAGAAAATCTTCAAGCTACCATTGAGGAATTAGAAACCACCAACGAAGAACAACAAGCCACTAATGAAGAATTACTGGCTTCTAATGAAGAATTACAAAGTACCAATGAAGAATTACATTCCGTTAACGAAGAACTATATACAGTTAACACAGAATATCAAACCAAAATTCGTCAATTATTAGAATTATCCAACGACGTGGATAATTTGCTCAGAAGTAGTGAAATTGGCGTAATTTTCCTAGATCGGGAATTGCAAATCCGTAAATTTACCCCAGCCGCTACGCCAGCTATTAACCTGTTAGAAACCGATGTGGAACGACCCATTCAACACATCACCCATAACATGAATTGTAGCAATCTGCTGCAATTATTACGGCAAGTAGTGGAGACAGAACGCCCCATTGAACAAGAAGTAAAACTAAATAATACTGAAAATCATTTATTAATGCGGTTGTATCCCTATCTTCGGGATGATGGTCAAGCGGATGGGGTGGTGATTACCTTCGTCAATATTAATGAAATTAAACAAGTACAACAAGCTTTACAACGTCGTACAGAAGAATTAGAAAAACTCTACAATACAAACCCGGTGGGGTTGGTACTCCATGATCAAGAATTGCGGTTTGTACGCATCAATGAGGCCATGGCAGAAATAAATGGGTTATCAGCTAATGCACATATCGGTAAGCAACTACGGGAAGTATTACCAGATTTAGCTGATCGGGTTGAACCAATTTTACGCCAAGTATTAACCAAAGGAAAACCAATTCGCAATCTGGAAATTTCTGGGTGTACACCGGCTCAACCTCATGTCCAAAGACATTGGATTGCTAGTTATTATCCTGTTAATCAACCTGATGGTGGTAAGGCCGTTAGTGCGGTAGTGGTAGAAATTACCGAACTAAAACAAGCTCAAATGGCATTGCGTCAAAGTGAAGAGCGATTACGGACTTTGATGAACTCCAGCCAAACGATTTTATTTAGTTGTCAGCTAACAGGCGATTATGAAGCTACTTTCATCAGTGAAAATGTCGAGTTGATTTTGGGTTATTCTCCCCAAGTATTTATAGAAGAAGGGGGATTTTGGTATGAATATATTCATCCTGAAGATAGAGATCGGGTATTGGCAGGATTAGCTAGTTTAGAATTTGGCAGTAACTATTCCTTGGAATATCGCTTACGGTGTGCTAATGGTGAATATCGGTGGTTCTTTGCCCAGTTACGATTAATTAGAGATCAACAAGATACTCCTTTAGAATGTGTGGGTTATTTAGTAGATATTAGCGATCGCAAAACCGCCGAAAAAATTCTCGAACAACAGGTACAAAGAGAACGATTATTAAAACAAATCACCGACGAAATCCGCCAAAGTCTAGAACCTCAAAAACTATTTGAAACTTCTGCCAACCGCATTGGTGAAGCCTTTAAAGTAGATCGTTGTTTGCTGCATACCTATGAAAGTGATCCACCAGAACATTTACCAGTAGTAGCAGAATATTTAAGTCCGGGCGTAGGTTCAATTAAAGGATTATTGGGGCCAATAGCTGGTAATCCCCAAATTCATCAAATTCTTCAGCAAGATACAGCGATCGCTATTTATGATGTATTTACTGATCCCTTGGTATTATCAAAAATCGAAACTTCTCGACAAATTGGACTGCAATCAATATTAGCAATTCGCACATCCTACCAAGGCAAACCCAATGGACTGATTTGTTTACATCAATGCTATCATCACCGAGATTGGAATAATGAAGATATTGGACTCTTAGAAGCTGTAGCTGCTCAAGTGGGGATTGCGATCGCCCATACTAAACTCCTCCAAGAAGCCAAAAACCGGCAAATAGAACTCGCTCAACAAAATTTAGCCCTAGAAGCCGCCACAGAAAAAGCTCAAGCTGCAAGTCGTACCAAGAGTGAATTTCTCGCTAACATGAGTCATGAAATTCGTACTCCCATGAATGCGATTTTAGGATTTGCCGAACTGTTACAAAATCTCGTCAGTGATGATTTAGCCCAAAGTTATCTTCAAGCCATTCAAACCAATGGCCGCACCTTATTAACTTTAATTAACGACATCCTCGATTTATCCAAAGTTGAAGCCGGTAAACTTAAACTCAACTATGAAACTGTCAATCTGCCCTCCTTACTGCAAGACATTCAACAAATGTTTGTGCAAAGAGCCAAAGAAAAAGGACTGTTTTTAAATCTGCAAGTTGAAAAATCCATCCCCATCGAAATATATATTGATGAAGTTCGACTAAGGCAGATTTTAGTAAATATTGTCGGCAACGCCATCAAATTTACCGAACGAGGAGGCATCTCCATCCTTGTTCATAGTCGCATCAACAGGAAAATAGACAACATAGCCCATTTAGAAATAGCCGTTTCTGATACAGGTATTGGCATCTCCCCACGGGATCAAATGTTAATTTTTGACGCTTTTCGTCAAAGTCAAGGACAAAGTAATCGCAAATATGGCGGTACAGGACTAGGATTAACAATCAGCCGACGATTAACACAAATGATGGGCGGTACAATTGAAGTCATCAGCGAATTGGGACGCGGTAGCACCTTCACTTTAATATTTCCCGAAATTACAGTTACTCAAACCACCTCAACTTCATCCGCAACAACCCGTGAAAACCATGATTTAAGTAAATTTTCGGCTCTAAAAATTCTCATTGTTGATGACGTACAATCTAACCGAGATTTACTCCACGCTTATTTTAACTCTACCCCCCATCAAATCATGATGGCAGATAATGGTGAAATCGCCTTGCAATTAGCCATTGAACATCATCCTAATTTAATATTACTGGATTTAGTCATGCCGCAAATGGACGGACTAACTGTTTTACAAACACTAAAGCAAAATCCCGTCACACAAAATATTTGCGTCATCATGGTAACAGCTTCCATTCAAGAACAAGACTTTGAAGAATTACAAACCCTTGCCCAAGGTTTTTTACGCAAACCAGTTAGTCGTCAAGATCTTTTAAATGAATTAGAACGGTTATTTCCCACCCAGCTATTAGCAGAGTCGAAGCCAAGTCCTTTATCAGACACAACCATAGTAAAAATGTCGTCTCAAGCATTGGCTAGGCTACCAGAACTGATAAAATTACTCCATCAGGAAGAGGCATCTGTTTGGAAAACTTTACATCAAACCCTGTTGATAGACCAATTACGATCCTTTGCTCTGAGATTACAAAGCTGGTCAAAACAATATGAATGTCCCTATTTAGGAGAATACGCCACCATTCTCAAAAACCAAATTGATACCTTTGATTTGGCTTATCTTGCAAACACTGTAGCTGAATTTCCCCAAATTATTCAAACCTTAGAAAAATTTCTATATTAAACGCAGAAGGCAAAAGGTAGAAGTAGGGGCGGGGTTTCTCCGCCCATTAACATTAAGGAGTTCAGGAACAAAAAATCACCAATTACCAATTCCCTGTTACTTATTAAATAATGGAAAAAATTACTTTTAATCCGCAAGATTGCACTATATTAATAGTTGATGACCTTATTCAAAATATTCAGGTCTTAGGCAGAACTTTAGAAACACAAGGTTATTCTATTACCTATGCTTTAAGTGGTAAGGAAGCCCTACAACGGCTGCAAGCAATTCAGCCAGATTTAATTTTATTAGATTTATTAATGCCTGAGATGAGTGGCTTAGAAGTTTGTGACATTATTAAGAAAAACCCTGAATATTTTCATATACCAATTTTATTCCTCACAGCTAGTCATGAAGAAGAACATCTAATAGAAGCCTTTGAAAAAGGGGCGGCTGATTATGTAACTAAACCTTTTCGCGCTACAGAATTGTTAGCTCGTGTTCGCACACATATTCAACTTAAACGGCAAACTCGGCAGTTACAACAAAGTGAACAGAAACTTAATACCATTGTTACTTATATTAAAGATGGAATTTTAATTATTGATGAAGCTGGAGTTGTCAAATTTGCTAATCCTGCCGCAGCCCAAATGTTTGATCGCAAATTATCTGATTTAATTAACCATGAATTAGGACTGCCTATTGTAGTGGAAAAATTTGCCGAAATTGATATTATTCGTTCTAATGGCATTCTCGGCCGTGCAGAAATTACTGTAGCTAATACCGAATGGTTAGAACAACAAGTATCTATCGTTTCGATGCGTGATGTCAGCGAACGCAATCAAATTGAAAAAAAATTACGAATTGCCTTAAATAAACAGAAAGTATTAAGTCAAAAACTCAAAAAAATAGCTAATACTGACGTATTAACGGGAATTCCTAATAGACGACATATTTTATCTATTTTGAAAAAAGAATTCCAATGCAGTCAACGTTATCACCACAACTTTTCAGTTCTGATAATTGATATTGATAATTTTAAATCTGTCAATGATACCTATGGACATCCCATTGGCGATATTGTATTACAAGAAATATGCCAATTTTTAGTTAATTATTTGCGAAATGTTGATGCAATTGGACGTTTAGGAGGTGAAGAATTTATTGCTATTTTACCAGCTACAGAGTTACAAGGAGCTATAGAAGTAGCCCAGCGTTTGTGTGAGCAAATTCGGAATTTGGAGATAGATATTACTCAGAAAATAGTCAAAATTACTGTGAGTATTGGAGTCACAAGTTATCAAGTTAATGATCTCAATGATACAGCCCTTTTAAAACGTGCTGATGATGCCCTTTATCAAGCTAAAGCAGAAGGACACGATCGCATCATCGCAATTTCTGAATGAAGTTGAGAAGACGATAAAACATAGAGATTTCTGTTTGTAGTGAGGAATTTATTCCTCATTTGAGGACTGAAGTCCTCACTACGTACTGATTTTTTACACTGCTTAATCTATTTTGATTTATTCTCATCTACTGACTTATTACCTAATAAGATTTACCATCACTGCCAAAGTATTCTCTGTAGCTACAAATTTTATCATCGCGCACATCAAAGGCAACTGCAACCCGATTTTTATAAGGTTGTCCAAATAAGTTTCCTTCATCCCGAAATTCAAAAATCACAGTTTTTTCATTGCTGGTAATATTGTCCAAGGAAGTAATTTTTATTCCTGGACTAAACGCTTCAGAAACGTAGGTAAAAAATTCTTTAGCCCGTTCTTTACCTACATTTAAACCGTGAAATTTTCCCGTAGGAAACCAAAAGGTAAAATCATCGGTGAGCATATCGAGAAAATTTTGCCAGTTACCAGTTCCTAAACCTTGGGTAAAATAATCAAATGCTTGTTGAGCAATTTTTAATGTCTTTTCCGATGTATTTGTCATTATAGCCGTTCCTATGCTAGTGAGGTACAAAGTTTTTTCGTTTTATACCAATTCTGTATGAAGATGCGCTGAATTAAGATAAACGAACCACTCCAGACACAGAGAGAAAAGTTCAAAAATTTGGCGCAGCCTCACAAAGAAATGGTATTAGGGAACAGGGAACAGGGAATAAATTTGTCTGTACTTCATTAAACTGGAAAACTCTATAATTTAACTACTACCTTACCGCAATTTTTACCATTTAATAGATGTTGAACAGCATCAGGAATAGATTCTAAACCATTAAATTGAGTCTGATCAACAGCAACTTTAATTTTACCAATGTAGAACAAATTGAGTAATCTTTCCCTAGCTTCTGGGATATATTCTTTATAATGTGGCATCAGAAAACCACGTACAGAAGCAGCTTTCCAAAATATTTGATGATAAATTCGAGATTGGGTAATTTGCTCAATAATTTTGCCATATTCAGCAATAAAACCGACAACAACCAAACGCCCCCGCACGGCTAAATTTTCTAAGCAAGTATCAAAAATTTGTTTACCGACACAATCAAAAATTAAATCTATTCCTTGGGGATATTCTTTTTTCAGAACTTCGTTGAGGTTTTCTTGATGATAATTAATAATGCGTAGGTTTTGCCCACCAGACGCATCCTCACCCAACTTTTTTAATAATTGCACCTTCTCATCAGAACCACACACAGCAATGACATGATTACCAGCTAATTTTGCTAATTGTACCGCAATATGACCAGTTCCTCCGGCTGCTGCTGTCACTAAAACAACTTCATTACTACCCATTTCTCCTGCTTGTTCTAATGCGACTAAAGCTGATATTCCTGTAGGCATTAATGTTAAAATTTCTGGTGTTGCTTCCCGGACTTTAATGGCTAATTTAGCATCAATAACCTGATATTCTCGATAACCTCCACCACGCACATTAGTAACAACAGCATCACCAACTTGGAAATTATGAATATTTTCCCCAACTGCGACAACTTCCCCCACTGCTTCCACACCTAAATCAAAAGGTGGAGTTAAATTTACATAAGGAACTTCACCCCGACATAATAAACTATCAAACCCACCATTAACACCAGCAAATTTATTTTTAATTAGCAGTTCATCGGGTGCCGGTTCGGGGATAGGAATTTCCACAATTTCTACAGCAGATTTAAAATCTTGATGCAATTGTTTTGCGATGAGTTTTTTGTAAGTTTTGATAGACATTTTTAGAGTTTTTTACGAACCACTCCAGGCACAGAGATCACAGAGAAAGAAAAATTTTTTTCATCTTTTATCTTTCATCTTTACTTGATTTATCCTTTTTCTGTATATGAAGCAACTGTACCAATTTTTGATAAATCTCTATCAATTCTGATAAAAAATAAGCCCCCATCATCGGTTCTGTGCCAAGGTGAAGTAACAAAACTGGGACAATAGCTAAAATGGTCTTTTGTGAAGTGATAATCTCCCATATCGCAATATCCAGCTAAACAATAACCCTCTTCATTATATGACTGAATCATCTTATTTATGCCATCATAATGAGGCAAAATTGCCAACAACCATACACCACCACCATTAGCATCTTTTCGCAAATACTTCTTTTTAGCTACTTCAAATTGAACTGTATCTGTTTTTCCCCAAGGTAATAATTTACTATCTAAAACTGGGATAAATTCACTTAATTTAGCATCTGGGTGATTATCTTCTAGATATTTATATTCAATCAAACCATTTTCCATCCACAGAATTTCTACTTCTTCACCATCTAAAACTTGCCAATCACCTAATTTTACTCCTGCGGGAATAAAAGAATAACAATGCTTAGTTAATTGCCATTCACCAATTTTAATTTTACCTTTCAAGATAAACAATTCTAAATCAGCCGTAAAAATGCCAGCAGGTGCTTGAAAGTTAGGTGGTAAAATTACTTTAGAAGTAGATGCACCACAATCATGCCAAGTTAGCACCTGACGACTTCCAGAAATTACACTATCAGGCATTCCTTTGATTTTCCATTGCTGTTCTTTTGGGACATCATTAGTATCAAAAAACTGGTATTGACGAGGTACGAATTCAGGTGAAACTGCTGTTTTTCTTCCTGATAAATTCATTTTTCCTTTACCATCTCCACCCCAATCTTCTGGAATAGATGGTGTGTGTAAATGAATTTGATTAGCTTCTTGATTTGTATATTGTTGGTTTTGCATATTGCTACAAACAAATATTCTGACTCCTGAATTCTTACCTGATTACATCAGTCTTCTTTTTACTTCCTCAGCTAAATCTGCTAAAGCTACCTCCATTTGTTCACCTGATTGTAAATCCTTTAATGATGATTTTTGGGCTGCCGCTTCATCAGCACCAATGATAACACAAAATCTAATTCCCTGTTTATCTGCGGCTTGAAATTGTTTACCTAATTGTTTTTTTTCAAAGTTAGTCACAACATTAATTCCTGCTTGTCTTAATTGTTGTGATACCTTTAAATAAACAGGTATTAAATCTTCCTGCATATTCACTACCATAACTTGCGCTGGTGTAGCAGATAAGGTATTAAGAATACCAGCTTTTAACAACCGACTAATTAACCGAGTTAAACCAATAGAAATACCGACTCCCGGCATTTTTTCGCCTAAAAACATTCCCACTAATTCCTCATATCTGCCACCAGAACAGATACTACCTAAAGCTTCATGACCAATTAATGTAGTTTCGTAAACTGTGCCAGTATAGTAATTTAAGCCCCGCGCAATAGATAAATCAATACAGAAACATTTATCAGCAACTCCTAAATTTCTCACTCCATTAATTACAGTTTCTAATTCAGTAACTCCTAAAATAAACTGTTCTGCTGCTGGTAAATTATTGCCTAAATGTTTGAGTTTATCTAAAATATTATCAACACTACCATCAATTTTAATAAACTCAATAATTTTCTCTGTTTGTTCTGAGGAAATACCAGCTTTTTCTAATTCTTGTTTTACTTTTGCTTCGCCAATTTTCTCCAAATTATCAATAATGGCAATACAAGCTTTAATTTGGTTTTCAGCTACACCTACAGAGGCAAAGAAACCTGTGAGAATTTTCCGGTTATTGATGCGAATAATAAAATCACCAATATTAATTCTTTCAAAAATTTCGGTGATAATTGCCGGCATTTGGGCATCATATAATAAACTCAGTTTACCACGGGCAACTACATCAATATCACATTGGCGAAACTGGCGAAAACGTCCATCTTTTGCCCTTTCTCCCCGAAAAACCATATCCATTTGATAACGGGCAAAGGGAAAGGTTAATTCATTCAAATGACGGGCAATATACGCCGCAAAAGGAACAGTTTGATCAAATTTTAAAGCCCTTGCTTCTGAACCAGTTTCCCCAGATTTATCTTTTTCGGCTTGGCGATTTGGTGGTAAAATTGGCTCAATTCCATAGATAATATTATCACCTTGATTACCCTTAGCTTGCAGCACTTCTAACCGTTCTACGGCTGGGGTTTCAATGGGTGTAAAACCATAACTTTCAAAAACTTTACGAATTATATCTAATAAATATACTTCCAGCCGCTTTTCACTGGGGAGAAATTCGGGAAAACCGCTAGGAGTAGAAAAGTTAATTTTGTCACTTTTTGTCATGTTTTTACCTTGTATATGGAAAATTTAATCACAGACTTACTATCTTACAGCAGAAGTCAGAATTCAGAAAAGAATGAGTATTTTTAGTAGCGTGGTAACCTTAAAGTAGTGCAAAAATATAGTTCTTGTGGTACAGACATCTTACCTGTACGGACGGGCTATAAGCCCATCCCAGCAGAGAGTTTTAATGCAACATTTTAGCCTTGCCACGCCACTACTTATCTGAATTTTTTAATTTCTAATTTTTCATTGTGCTTACTCTTTCTTCTTGAATTAATGTCCGTTGGTATATTTGATCATTTTTAAACCAATGCCAAGTCCGGGCGCGATGATTATTATTAGGACTAATTTGAATCATTTCGTATAAATACATATCTGGAAATTGTTTATAACCAAACCACAAAATCACAGTTTGATCATCAATTTCCCAGGCTTTTCCTTGAATACGTTCTGTATCAAACCACAGAGTTTTATCTCGATATGTGCCGGGAAATTGATGTTCTTCTTGTTTTCCATTATTCCAGGTATAACGATTAATTTGATAGTAAGGATATTCACCATTTTCTGGAAATTGACAACTTAAATGTGATTTATGTTGATCGAGAATTTGACCATTAACATCAACCAAAGTATAAGTTCCTATCCATTCGCCTTCGTGACGGGCTAAAACGGGCATTTCTAAACGAATATTACACATAATTTGTTAGTTGTCAGTTATTAGTTGTCAGTTGTTGGTAGGAAAACATTATAGAATACAGTCATAAATTTTTAATTTTACCTATTCTTCATTAAACCACCAAGGATCTTTATTTGTGTTGGTTTTAATTAAAAAGGCTTTTTTCCTGAGAAAACGTTTGAAACCTGATGCACCCATGCGTGAACCTCCTAAACCGGAAAATTTAAAAGAGTTTTTCTCACCTTCGTGCATCATTGCTGTTAAACCAGCATCATTAATACTAATAGCACCTACATCTAATTGCATCCCAATTTCTAATGCTAATTCTGTTGATTCACTAAATATAGCAGCACTGAGTCCATAAATAGAATCATTAGCTAAATCTATGGCTTCTTCTATGGTAGAAAAAGACATAGTTGGCATAATTGGCCCAAATGTTTCTTCAGTCATAATTTTCATAGAATGGTTAACATTAGTGATAACTGTAGGACGACACCACCAACCGCCACCTATTTCTTCTACTTTACCACCACAGTGAATAATTGCACCTTTGTCAACGGCATCATGTAGATGTTCATTAATAATTACAGCTTGTTTTTCGGAAATTATTGGGCCTATTTCTCCACTTTCTACGGTGGGATAAGCTAATTGTAGATGATGGGCTTTAGCTACTAATTGATGATAAAATTTTTCAAAGATAGATTCAGCCACATAAATTCTTTCAATTGATAAACATGACTGACCTGTATTGACAACCGAACCCCATAAAATTGCGGAAGTTGCTAAATTTAAATCTGCTGATTCTAACACAATAGCTGGATCTTTTCCACCTAATTCTAAACAAGCCGGAATAAAGTTGATCGCGGCTATTTCTGCTACTATTCTACCAGTTTCTACGCTACCTGTAAAGCAAATTAAATCTACATCTTCTATTAAAGCCGCTCCTGTTTGTCCTGCACCTTCGACAAAATTTAAAACATCACGTAATTGAGGAACAGTATTTAATGTATTCATTAAAGGAGCAACAAACCGGGGTGTAATTTCACTTGGTTTGACTATCACCGCACAACCAGCTAATAAAGCAGGAATGGTATCAATTATAGATAATAAAAGGGGAAAATTCCAAGGACTAATAATCCCAACTAAAGTATAAGGAACGGCTGTTTGTTGTAAAGAAATAAAAGGAATGGATGTATTTTTAGCAGTTTCTTGTAATAGTTGGGGAGCTAAATTACACCATCTATCAATACTATTTAAAAAAGAGTCTATTTCTAAAACAGATGTTGATAATCTGCCTGTATCATTAACTAAAGCATCTGTTAATTGTTGACGATCTGATACTATAGCTTCTTGCCATTGTTTGAGGGCTGTAATTCTACCTTCAATACCTATTTGTTGCCAAGCAATTTGTCCCCTGCGAAGACGGTGACATTGCTGGGAAAGTAATTTTGGTGGTGGAGGAACGATGACATAATCAAATTTTCCAGTGCGGGGGTTGCGAACTTCAATTGGTTTTGTCATTAGAAATAGGGAACAGGGAACAGGTGACAGTGATAACATCAATAATTACAAATTACGAATTATGCCTAATTCTGTGAGACGTTGAATAGTTTTTTGTTGGGTTTGGAGGAAATGTTTGCGGTCTATATTACCATCTTGCATGGTGTTAGGTGGATAAAAACTTGCATTGCTGTAACTTTGAGCGTAAAGTTCAAAGCGTTGACGGGAAAGTAAATTATTTAAACCAGGTCGTTGGCGATCGCTCCTTAATCCTGCTAAATTAATCTCAGTAAAAGCAGCCATACTTTCACCTGCGCCTGTTTCTGCTAATACTATACCCCGATAATCAACGATTTTAGAACCACCGTCAACAGAGGCAGTGGGAATATAACTATTAACTATACCTCCTGTATTAGCTGAAATCACATAAACCATATTTTCCACGCTGCGAGTAATTTTCGCGGCATCTTTAGGCGTGATATTTCTACTATAAACTTCTGAGGTAGAATGTAATAAAATTTCTGCCCCCCGCATAGTTAAACAACGGGCAATTTCTGGATATAAAATTTCTTCTGATGCTAACGCAGCTAAATTACCAATTTCTGTTTTCGCAACCGGAAAAACACCCTCTAACCCATAACATTCCAAATATTGATCCCAAACATCATGGGGTGTCGGTGCAAACATGGAATTTAAGCGCCGATAGCGTAAAATAATTGTCCCTAAAGGATCAATAATAAAACAAGTTTGAAAATATAAATTAGGAAAATTTGCATCTAATTCGTAAGCATTTCCTGATAAAAATATTTTGTATTTTTGAGCAATTTTTCCCAAAGCTTCATATTCCCAACCCTTGATTTCTAAACAAGCTTTTTCTCTCCACTCTTCTAAAGATTCTCCCATGGGAAAACCTGTCAAGAAATATTCTGGCAGTACAACTAAACGACAGTCACTACCAATAAAAGCTAAACTTGCCGCAATTTGTTTTTCTAAACGTTGAATAGTATTTTTAATAATTAAACGGGCTTCATCTGAGTTTACTTGGTTGACCGCATGACAAGTTAATTGTAATGCTAAAGCGCGGTATGAGTTGAGGGAATTTGTATTAGTTGTCATATATTTTTTGGCAAAGTTGATTAAATCCCAAAATATCTATACAGTATTTATTGTATTGTCAAAATAGTCCATTTTATAGTTAGTTGTATGTCTGCTGGCCAAAAACTGCGCGAATTACTTGCACGTCCTGAAATTATTGTTATTCCTGGCGTTTATGACTGTTTGAGTGCAAAACTGGTAGAAAAATCTGGTTTTGATGTCGCTGCTACCAGTGGTTTCGGTATTGCTGCTTCTACCTTGGGTTTACCTGACTATGGTTTTCTCACCGCTACGGAAAATTTAGCTACTGTAGGCCGCATAGCTCAGTCAATCAATATACCATTAATTGCCGATTGCGATACTGGTTATGGCAACGCTTTAAATGTGATGAGAACTGTTAAAGATGCGGTGCAGTTAGGTTTAGCTGGGATAATTTTAGAAGACCAAGAATGGCCAAAGAAATGCGGACATTTTGAAGGTAAACGAGTAATTTCGATGACCGAACAAGCGGGAAAAATTCGGGCTGCTGTCAAAGCGCGTGGTGATAATAGCTTGGTAATTATAGCGCGAACTGATGCCCGTGCGCCCTTGGGATTAGAGGAAGCAATTAATCGGGGTAAAGCATATATCAATGCTGGGGCAGATGTTTTATTTGTGGAAGCTCCCCAATCTGTGGCAGAATTGGAAATTATAGCCGCTACTTTTCCTGATGTACCATTAGTAGCAAACATTGTTGAAGGTGGTAAAACTCCCGCCATTTCCCCAGCAGAATTGCAAAATTTAGGTTTTAAAATAGTCTTTTTTCCTCTGACTGCATTGATGGCTGTAACGGAGGTAATGAGTGTGTGTTTTCGTCATTTAAAAGCAGAGGGAAGAACTGATAATTTATCTGGTTTGATGAATTTTCAGGATTTTCAAGAATTGATGAATGTGCCACAATTTCTAGCAATGGAAAAGGAGTATAAAGAATGAATTATTCATTACTTCTCTGGTTGAAAGTTGATGAATAATGAATTATTTAAAAAATAAAGTCTTTCTTCAATCAACTTAACCATTGTGTTAAAATTAAATCATAACCTCATATTTCTGACTTTAACTATGGTAAATTCTTTCAAACAATCTTCAACTTCCCTGGAAACGCTAATCAGTGAAATTGAAGCAACTCCCCAAGAATATTGGACGGAATTACTAGATACTCTACGCCAGTTTCGGCAGAACATTCTCTCAACCAACTCACCCATTATTAATCCAGAACAAGCCCAAAAAAATCAAGCAGCAATTGAGCTTTTAGACTCTTGGCTGAATGAAAACGAAGATGCTACCGAACATCAGCAAGCCTGGGACTTTCTCAAAAATACCCTTGATGAAGATCGTTTATCTGATCGCCCTTTATTTCCATGAATCGCTTAATTTTATTAGATTCAGGTCCTCTAGGAATGGTGACAAATCCTCAAGCCAAAGGTCTTCCTCTAGCCTGTCAACAATGGTTAAAAAGACTTCTAGCAAGAGGAGAACGTTTTGCAATCCCAGAAATTGCAGATTATGAAGTGCGTCGAGAACTACTGCGTGCGAACTTATTAAAAAGTGTTCATCGCCTCGATAACTTAAAACAAACCCTGGAATATATTCCCATTCAGACAGAGACTATGCTATTAGCAGCAAAGCTTTGGGCAGAAGCGAGACAAACAGGACAACCTACAGCCGATGCAAAAGCCTTAGATGGAGATATTATTCTTTCTGCCCAAGCTCGTCTTCTTACTAATGAAACCACAGAAGTAATCGTTGCAACTACAAATGTTGGTCATTTGAGCCGATTTATTACGGCTTGTGATTGGCAGGTTATTAATTAACAAAATTATAGAGTAGGTGAAGCATTGCTTGAGAATTTTTGAGATGTGTGTGGGACAATCAAAAGAAGGATCGCATTATCTTCATCAAGCTAGATTTAAGCTACAAGACCTTTTTATGCGAAAATTGATCCAACTATTTGGAAATTAGCAAAAATGGCTTGGGTAGCAGGTGATCAGTTGCAAGGTGGAAAATACACCATTGAAAAAGAGTTGAGAAAGGGACGCTTTGGTATTACTTATTTGGCGAGAAACAAAAATAATGAGCGCCTAGTTATTAAAACATTAGATAGTAATTCACTAACATCCCTGAACCAATCAGACCGAGAACGTCTAGAAACTATGTTTTGGCAAGAAGCGGTAAAACTTACTCGCTGTCAGCACGAGCATATTGTGAAATTTGCTGAACCTTTTAAAGAAGCAGAGTTTTCGTGTTTGGTGATGGAGTATGTGGACGGTGTGAATTTAGATGAACGTAGCCAGTTACAACTTCCTGAAAAACAAGCATTAATTTACATTCGGCAAATTGGGGAAGCTTTAACAGTTGTACATCAAAACAAATTGGTTCATGGAGATGTGCGACCAGAAAATATTATTTTACGCGGGGGAAGACCGGAAGCGGTACTGATTGATTTTGATTTAGCCCTAGATTTTGACCATGAATTAACCACGCGACGATCTCAGGAAAATGCCGATGGATTTGCACCTCCTGAGCTTTACTCTAAAAGCACTAAACCAACTGCTGCAAGTGATATTTATTCTTTAGCTGCAACTCTTTATGTACTTCTCACAGGAAAAATACCTGTGGATGCTCTCAAACGTAAAGTGGATAATATTCATTTAACAGAACCAAAAGAATTGAATCTACAAATTAGCGATCGCATTAACCAAGCAATTTTAACAGGGATGAAACTAAATCCCCAAGAGCGATCGCAATCAGTAAAACAATGGATTGACTCTTTAGGTACAACTGAAAAAGAACCCGAACATAAACCTACTTGGAATTGGGATAAAAAAATCCAGTTCTGGACACTGGTTATAGCCGGAATTGCTGCTATTGGGACATTACTCTCAGGTATAGTTGGCTGGATTCCTTTTATCAAACCATCTCCACCTACCAGCACACCGTCACTTTCTCCGACTTCTTTGCCTACCAATAAACAGTAGAATCAAGTAAACTTTTCTTAGGTGGTGGTATGAAAATAAATACTTAAATCAGAGGTATTCATGACCTGGGGAATAGGAAAGGAATTGCAGGGTGGTAAATATGTAATTCAGCAGATTCTCGGACAAGGGGGATTTGGCATTACTTACAGAGCATTAGAGGTTACGCTCAAGCTGCAAGTTGTCATCAAGACACCTAATGAATATCTGAACTATGATCCAGAGTATGACAAGTATATAGAAAAATTCATTGCAGAAGGGCGGACACTAGCACGTTTATCTCAAGATCCTCACCCCCATATTGTCAGGGTAATTGAACTATTTCAGGAAGGTAACACCCATTGTCTAGTCATGGAGTTTATACCGGGGGAAAATTTGTTTCAGGCTGTCAAGCGTAGGGGAGCATTACCAGAAGCAGAAATTGTAACTTGTATTCGCCAAATTGGGGAAGCTTTGATGGTGGTGCATGAAGCGGGTTTAGTACACCGAGATGCCCACCCTGGAAACATTATGCTGCGAAGTAATGGTAAAGCTGTTTTGATTGACTTTGGCATTTCTAAAGAAATAGTTCCCTTAACCGGAACTCAAATGAGTAAAGATGCTAATGCGGCATTTGCACCCTATGAACAAATCACTAGAGGTACTAGCAAGCCAACGGTTGATATTTAGGGCTTGCTGAATAAACACAAAACCTAGATAAATCAAGAGTTGAGGGGGCAGAAAAAAGGAACAAAGTGCAAGAAAAAGGGGTAAAATAGATAAAAACCCTTGCATCAAGGTGCATCAAAATGTATCGCAAACA
>JBJTUF010000345.1:0-17426 GCA_046080565.1 Cuspidothrix sp.
CTCAGATGAATAATTGACAGGTTGACAAGTTTCACTGAGTAAATCTGCTTGTATACAATGAAATTCGTCCGGCAATCCTGATTCTCCTACTAATTCACTAGGTAAATCATACATTGTCGGCATGGTTTCTTTTGGCGACAAGGGCGGATTAGTTTGATACATATTGATTTAGGGTTTACTGAAAAATTTATTGGTGATGGCTAGGAATTTAAGAGTATACCTACTTGCTTACTGATCTAATTTTAAGCCATGAGCATTGAAAACAAAGTGACAGATTCCGCTACACTGAGATTTGGATTATTGAATTGTAACTAGATCATGGAAATCGGACAGAAAGTTAAGGTGATTCGTTTGCGCGATCGCGTATCCTCTACTATCGCTCAAAAACTAGGAAAAATCGGCATTATCGAAGGCTACAAAGTGACTGATGGCTATGGTATTGGTGTTGTAGTCAACTTTGATGACAACTTCTCTACCTGGTTTTTTGAAGATGAAATTAAACCAGCATAGTTAAAACAACTAACAGCAGAGGCTAAGAAGATTGGTTGAGTGCTAAGTTGGAATTGAAAAGATAGGCGATAATTGGAAATCGAGTAATGGCCTTGATACTGACATTTTTGGGCAAAAACGGTATAACGCGCTCTAAAATAGCGATCGCTGCCGCCATTAGTTTGGCAAAACAAGGCAAAAGGGTACTCCTAGCAGGACTAGCAGATCCAACATTGCCAATTCTACTCAATACTACTCTAACTCCTGACCCCCAGGAAATCTCTCCCAATCTGCACGCAGTACAGTTTCAAGCCTCTGTACTGCTAGAACGCAACTGGGAAGAGTTAAAAAAACTAGAGGAACAATATCTCCGCAGTCCGATTTTTAAAGAGGTCTATGGTCAAGAATTGGTAGTATTACCAGGCATGGATAACGCCCTCGCGCTCAATGCCATTCGTGAATATGATGCCAGTGGCAAATATGATGCAATTATCTACGATGGTACAGGCGATGCTGCTAGTTTACGGATGCTGGGAATGCCAGAATCTTTAAGCTGGTATGTGAGAAGATTTCGGCAATTGTTTGTTAACTCCGATTTAGGGAAAACTATTTCTGAATCACCCCTAATTCAACCTTTAATTACTAGCCTGTTTAATTTTAATTGGACGGCTGACAATTTTTCCCAACCCACTAATCAAGTTAATAATTTTCTCGAACAAGGTAAAGCAGCTTTAGCTAATCCCCGGCGTGTCGCCGCTTTTTTAGTGACAACATCAGATCCCGCTGATGTCGCTAACTGCCGCTATTTGTGGGGCAGCGCTCAACAAATTTGTTTAACTATTGGTGGCGCAATATTAGTTAGTAGTGAAAAAAATACTAATGTATCCGAGGAATTTGTACCTCTCCCTGTGAGTATCGTTCCCGATGTCTCCAATGGTGAATGGCAACCTCTGATAGATGCTTTACCTAACTTTGTTGAGCAAGCATTACAAGCACCAAGACCTATGGAAATAGACGTACAAAATAGCCAAGTACGCTTGTTTTTACCGGGTTTTGACAAAAAACAGGTCAAACTCACCCAGTATGGGCCAGAAGTCACCGTAGAAGCCGGAGATCAAAGACGCAATATCTTCCTCCCCCCGGCTCTGAGTGGTAAACCTGTAAGCGGTGCAAAGTTTCAAAATAGTTATTTGATAATTTCGTTTTAGGTAATAGGTAATTGGTAGTAGGTAATCTTCCCCAATCACCAATTACCAATTACCAATTACCAATCAGCAATTACCATTCCACCTTATGTCTGAATCAACTCCCATTAAGCCAAATTCTCAGCCGAATGAGGCGATAGAATCTGTAAATCAGGAAGCTACAAATACAGAAGATCGCAATGCAAAAACTCGCCAACTTCTAGGGATGAAGGGTGCAAGTGCTGGGGAAACTTCCATTTGGAAAATTCGTTTGCAATTGATGAAACCCATTACCTGGATTCCTTTAATTTGGGGTGTGGTCTGCGGTGCTGCTTCTTCTGGGAACTACACCTGGACTTTAGAAAATTTTTTGAAGTCTGCCTTGTGTATGTTGCTTTCTGGTCCTTTATTGACAGGTTATACCCAAACTATCAATGATTATTATGACCGAGAAATTGATGCCATAAATGAACCTTACCGACCTATTCCTTCGGGAGCAATTTCGGAAAAACAAGTAATTAGCCAATTTGTGCTTTTATTATTATTAGGATATGGGGTAGCCTATACCTTAGATTTATGGGCAGGTCATCCAACTCCTACTGTTTTACTGTTGTCTGTTTTTGGCAGTTTCATTGCCTATATTTATTCTGCACCACCATTAAAATTAAAACAAAATGGTTGGTTAGGGAATTATGCTTTAGGTGCAAGTTATATTGCTTTACCTTGGTGGGCGGGTCATGCTTTATTTGGTGAACTAAATTGGAAGATAGTTGTTCTAACTCTGTTTTACAGTTTGGCAGGTTTAGGTATTGCCATTGTCAATGATTTTAAGAGTGTGGAAGGCGATCGCCAATTAGGACTACAATCATTACCCGTTATGTTTGGAATACAAACTGCGGCCTTAATTTGTGTAATCATGATTGATTTATTTCAAGGTTTAGTAGCAGGTTATCTCGTCAGCATTCATGAAAACCTCTACGCCGCCATCTTGGTATTATTAATCATTCCCCAAATCACTTTCCAGGATATGTATTTCCTCCGCGACCCCATCGCCAATGATGTTAAATATCAAGCCAGCGCCCAGCCTTTTTTAGTTTTGGGAATGCTAGTCACAGGTATAGCATTAGGTCATGCAGGAATTTAACCAGTAGGTTAGGTTAAACAACCCAAACCCAACATTACAGGGCGAAGCATTCAGACAATTAATTATCGGGTTTTACCCAAGACTATCATCGGAATGCTTCGCCCCTACTATTAATATATCTTAATGTAGACGTGATTAATGAAAAGTTAGGAGTTATATTAGTTCCTACTCTCTTTTTATCTTTTTATATAAGAACCTGCCGTGTTAAGTTTTGTATCTTCCCTAATTCATGGGATACAACCTTTTTTAATCCCAGTTTCCAGTTTTATCGCTTGGACAGTGATTATTTTGGTATTTGTGAATTTATGGACAGCAACTAGAGATACTTTACAAACTGCTCAAAAAATGCACCAAATTCCTTGTCATAATTGCCAATTTTTTACTAATAATTATCGTCTTAAATGTACTGTAAATCCCTTTACTGCCAATACAGAAGCAGCTATTGGTTGTAAAGATTATCAAGCAAATGCAAGTAAGAAAAACTAAAAAAGAAGACTGAAATTCTCACTACAAAGTGAATTTAATCCGGCGATAAATTTCCTGCATGGGAATTTCTACATTTAAACTCTGTAGAGAAACTGCTTGCTCAAGCTGATCATAAACTTGCAATTGCCAACGATGATGATTTGGATCTTCCTGTTTATAATAATGCTCAATACAAGGTTCTGTTTGACTCACTAAAACATATTCACGAAAACTAGCTAAAGAGCGATATTTTCTAAATTTATCCCCTCGATCATAACCTTGAGTAGAAGGTGAAAGCACTTCAATAATTAGTGAAGGATTAATAATTTCATCAGTGCGATTATCATGAAATTCTGGTTCACCATTAATTATCAAAACATCTGCATAAGTTCCATGATTAAAATCAGGAATCCAAATCCGTAAATCGCTATTATAAGTTTGAAAGTCCGTATCTCCGAGGGCTAAATGCAGACAAGCAGTTATATTTACAGTGATACGGCTATGAACTTCTGAACCTCCAGGTATAACAATAATTTCTCTATTACAATATTCATGACGTTCTGTGGCGGTTTCCTCCATCGCTCGATACTCATCTGGAGTAAAGTGAGTTTTTCCCACTTCAGAGTCTAGATTTGGTGGGTTAGTTTGGGCAACAACCATAATTACACCTCCTAGAATGACTTAGATATTAAATGATTATAACGTAGGAGTTCAGGAGTTCAGGAGTATGGCTAACGCCACGCTTCGCTATCAGAATCAAGAATCAAGAACATTTTTTACTGTTCCCTATTCGCTATTCCCTGTTCCCTGACTCCTTACATTTTAAAGCTGATGGGAAGTGAGAAAAGCATCTACTTCTGCGGCAGTTGGTTGGGAAGCGATCGCTCCTGGTTTAATAGTAGTTAATGCCCCCACAGCACTAGCATAGGTAACAATTTTTTTCGCTATTCCTCCATCTTTAAGACTGTGAATTCCTACTTGCTGTAATTGATGGATAAAACCAGCCAAAAAACTATCTCCTGCACCAGTTGTATCAACCACAGATATGTCAAAAGCAGGTAATTTACCTTCATTTTCACCTAAACAATAGGCGCACCCATTCTCTCCATCCGTGACTAAAACTCCTTCCAAAGAATTAAGTCTATAAGTAATTGCACCTGGGTCTGTAGTTTCAAATAACCATTGAGCTTCTTCCTTGGTCAATTTGAGGAAATCAAATCGCTTTAATAATGCCAAAATTTTGGTTTTAGCTGTATTTTCATCTTGCCAAAATACAGGTCGCCAATTGACATCAAGAATAATTTTCAGATCATATTGTTCTGCTAACTCTAACGCTCGCAAAACAGCCTTTTCACTTTCAGGATAAGCTAATTCTAATGTTCCTATTACCAAAAAATCCGCTTCATCAAACAGCGCAGGTGGTAATTTTGCAGATTGGAGGCGAGTATCAGCAAATTCTGAAGTATCATATTTACCAAAACCAGCAAAGGAGCGATCGCCCGCTAAATCCCTAACTACATAAACTTGTCTCGTTGGTGCTGTAGAATCTCCTTGCACACCCGTTGTATCCACACCAACATCTTGCAGTAATTTTACCAGTGTCTCTCCCGGTTCATCCTCCCCCACAGCACCAATAAACCCTGCTGATGTCCCCAACTTCACCAAAGCACAGGCCACATTAGCCGGCGCACCCCCAGGGTAGGGAGTCCATGATTTGACCTCTTCTAGCTTCAATCCTAATTGATCCGCTAAACAATCAAACAAAACTTCGCCAAGACATAAAACAGAGGGATTACTCATATCATTTTTGATTTAGGATGGGGCATTATCAATTTAGTTTGACACTAAGCTACATATCTTGTTATATCTTGTTAACTTTCCAATGAATGTACCTCAATTAGCAAGAAATTTTCTATAGAACTTAGTTAAAATCAATACCTGTGATTTCTAACCTCCCTAACTACAAACCTAAAATCAAAAGAAAATATTTGCATTAGTATTATTAGCAACATTTAAAACTATCTACCTCGGAAAGAATCTTCTAAAATGAGAAATAAGACTTGAGTACATATACTAAGGGAGGAATAGTAAGTCATGGCTGCAAGTGAGTCTGGGACAAATGTTAGTCTGTCAGACAGAGAACTGCAAATTATAGACTTAGTGGCCGCTGGCTTAACTAACCAAGAAATTGCAGGAAAACTGGAAATTAGTAAACGTACAGTTGATAACCATATCAGCAATATTCTTACCAAGACTAAAACTGATAACCGTGTAGCCTTGGTGCGTTGGGCATTACAATGGGGCAAAGTCTGTTTGAACGATATTAACTGCTGTTCTCTCCCGCCTCGAAACGATGAAACTAGCTCCTAATTAGACAAATTAGCAGTTAAAAAACCATTTGCTCAGGTTTTTCGCTACTTTGTATATTTTGATTTGGAGTATGGATATTTGATTTACGCTGTTGTGTACTAATTACTTTATATATTAGAAACGTAAACTAAAAGTACAGATATTCCTAAGCGTAAATCAACTATCCTCTAAAAAATCAAATATTAACTATCCAAACTAATGCTATTTAATTTTTTTAAAAAATCACCATCTCCCATTACAAATATTACTTTAAAGTCTAGCTGGTGTGTAGCCTATGGCAAGTTAGATAATTTACGAGAAGAAGTAATTTGGCAAGATGATCAATTTGCAGTTATTTCTACACCAGAAAACTTAGCTATTAGTCATAATCAAAGATTTATAGTAGTTGGTGATATTTGGTTAAGTAATCATTTAGAATTACTCCAAAAATTAGCAATCAATCACGATTATATTAGTAATCAACAAATCGTTTCTCAACTTTGGGAAAAATATCATTCTCAATGTTTATCCCTATTAGTAGGAATGTTTAGCTTAGTAATTTGGGATCGAGAAAAGCAAGAATTATATTTAGTCAGAGATGCCATAGGCAGCAGAACCTTATATTATACTACTCATAGTTTAACTTCCTGGATTGCTCCTAAATTAATCACCCTTGCACCCTATCGCAGCCATAATTTAGATATTATTGCATTACGAGATTATTTATGTTGTGCATTTGTGCCTGGAGAAAAAACACTTTGGCAAGATATCAAAGAAATTCGTCCTGGAACATGGATCAAAATGCCTTCTTATCAAGTTTATCATTATTGGCAACTCCAAGAACAAATAATAGATAACAATCAACCTTTAGAATGGTACGGAGATAAATTACGTACATTACTAAAGCAAGTTGTTAAAGAATATTTACCTCAAGATCAACCCATCGGTGTATTTCTTTCCGGTGGTTTAGACTCTAGCAGCATTACAGCATTAACAGCAAAATTACACAACGCACCAGTTCACACCTATTCCATTCACTTTGGTACAGAAACACCCAATGAATTAGAATTTTCTAGTTTAGTTGCACAACATTGTCAAACTCAACACCATATTTTAGAAATCACCTTTCAGGAGATGTGGGAACGTCTACCAGAAACCATGTTATATTTAGACGATCCCATCGGTGATCCCTTAACAGTTCCCAACTTATTAGTAGGAAAATTAGCACAGAAAAACGTAGAAATTATTTTAAATGGAGAAGGTGGAGATCCTTGTTTTGGCGGATCCAAAAATCAACCAATGTTAATTAATAGTTTATATAGTGGAATTAATAATCAAGATTCATTACAAGCCTATTTAATATCTTTTCAAAAGTGTGCTTTAGACTTACTACAACTTTTAAAACCAGAAATTTGGGAAAGTTTAAAAAACTCATCATCCGTATTTTACCATGATTTGAATACCGACATTAATTATTTGAATAGATTAATGGCATTAAATATTAAATTTAAAGGCGCAGATCAGATTTTAACAAAGGTAAATAACTTAACACAAGCAGCAGGTTTACAAGGTTTATCACCCCTATTTGATCAGCGAGTCGTGGATTTTAGTATGCAAATTCCTCCCGAATATAAACTTTCAGGAGTAGAAGAAAAAGCAGTTTTAAAAAATGCAGTCAGAGACATTTTACCAGATACCATTATTCATCGTCCCAAAAGTGGGATGATGGTTCCTGTACAATTAGGATTCAGGAAATATTGGCAAAAACAAGCGCGAAAATTATTGTTAAATAAAAATAGTGAAATTGCCACTTATATCAATCAGGAAATATTGCGGAACTGGTTAGATTTTCAAGGTGATGTATGGGGTAGATATGGTGTTAAATTATGGCTGCTAGTAAGTTTAGAAATTTGGTTACAAGTAAATAAATCTATATTAAATACGTAGTAAAATACCCAAGTATTCAGTTACAAAACCCAGATATCCAACTTCTGGATAGAAGGACAGTCGAGATAATTGATGAATAATACGGACGCAAGAATACAGTTTTTAGTTGCATCTTGCGTAAAAAGCGGTTCAGTGTTTTTACATAATTATTGAGGTTCAACTGCCAATGAAAACTATTCGTTTCCTAACCACTTGCAGCTTAGTATTGACTTTGCTTGTACCTAATATGTTGAGTGTGGATGCTAAATCCAAACCCAAGGCCAAACCAACTACCTCAACTGTTAAAAATGATACCATTTATCAAAAAGCCAAAAAAGAACTACCAGAAGACTATTATGTTGTTTATCGCATAGTTGAAAGAATAGCCAGAGCTGACGCAATTGATAATACTTCATGGCGTGTTGCTATTGGCGAAAAATATGACATTAATGCTTTTGCAAGTGATGTTAACTTATTAACAGTTTTCAATGGACTTTTGGATCAATTATCAGGAGATCCATCAGCGCTCGCTTGTGTCATGGGTCATGAAATGGCACACCATACTAAGCGTCATATAGCAGTTAGTCAAGCTGAACAAGAAAAATTAATTGCTCAGTATCAAGCAGAAGCAGAACAAGAAGCGATGAAAGAAGCTCAGTCTGCACAAAATGAAGCTAGTAGTTCAGCTATTGGTGGTGCTGTCATTCAAGGTATTGGTAATGCAGTTGGAGGGATAGGAGGACTATTTGGTAAAGTTGGGGGAGGAATGTTAGGTGCAAGCGCACAAAACCGCATTGAGTTAGCACGAAAACGTATCCCCGCAATAGTCGAGCGCAAAAAGCAAGAATTGAAGGATAAAATTGCCGAAAATAGCCGTAAACAGGAACTAGAAGCAGACGAACTCGGATATAAATATATCGTCACTGCTGGGTTTGAACCCGAAGGTTGCATGAGAGTTATGGAAATTTTAGGACGCACCCCAGGTTCAGAATTTGATACAACTCATCCAGCTATTCCTAAGCGGATTGAACAACTAAAAACTTTAATGACTCAGTATCCTCCTGCTAAATTAGCTCAACAAGGTCAACAAAAACTAGCAACTATTCCACCATTAACTTACGACATATCTAAAGATAAGGCTTCTTTGAGAATTAATTCTCGCAGAGGTGGATCTAGTAAAAACACTATTGAAAGAATGTTTGATAAATAGACATTTTGTGAAAATAATTGTAGGGATAATTTATGAATTGTCCCTACAAAAAATTACGAGTATATCCCTAAATACTTAGTAAAAAAATGTGAAATTACATACAAAATTATCTGTGTTTATCTGCGTCCATCTCCGTTCAATAATTACTGTTTGGATATCACATAAAAACCATCCTGTAAATCTTCAAATCCTGGATATCCTGATATGGCTTACGCCACGCTTCTCTATCAGATAAAAGCTGGAAAAAAGAGGAATGCTTTACTTTGCTAGACACAAAGCAGTTGTGAAAATTGGTTTCTCAACTGCTTATTTCCTACTTTAATTTCTAGCAGTTGACCAAATTATTAATTCACCTTGTTCACCACCGGCGGCTAATAATTGTCCTTGGGGATGCCAAGATAGGGTAGAAAAACCTGCGCTTGTATCTGTGAAAATTTGTGATACTTCCTTATTCTCATCCCATAAACATAACCAACCATCAGCACCAGCAGACGCAAGATTAAAACTTTGGGGTGCAAAAGCGATCGCCTTAATTATATCCACATGATTACTTAATACTTGCGCTTCCCAACCCACGGTTTCATCTGAGGATTTTTCCCATAAAACTACACCATCAACACTGGCCGCAGCCAAAATAGGCGCACCTGTGCCTGTTTTCACATCTGACCAAGCTAATTGACGAATTTTACCTGGAAACCCCCGCATCACCCAAGGATCGGGATTTTCCCATTCTAAAACAGTCAAAGTCCGATCCATATTTCCAGAAGCCAAATATTCACCATTTGGCGACCAAGATATTGCTGTACTCACAGTAGGCATAGAAAGTATAAATGGTTCATTATCCCAATCTTGAGTAGACCAAATTTTTACACCTTTATAACCATTAATTGCTAAATATTTACCATCTTTACGCCAGTCAATCCCCAAAATTGAAGAATCTTGAAAATTGAGAGTAGCTACAACTTCGGATGTATTTGCATCCCAAATTTGTACATATTTACCTAAACTAAAAGCTAATTGATTATCAGTATAACTCCAACCTAATTGATCAACCCAAATCGGTGCATTTTCTAAAGTTGTAATTAATTCATCTTCAGACCAAATTTTTACAGTTCCATCTTGTCCACTCATCGCTAAATATTTACCATCACGGGAAAAAGCTAGACAATTTACCGCTTTATTGGTAGGAGATTGTAAAATCTTTAATTCACCATTTTTCCATAAAACAACTTCCCCCGCACCAGAACTAGCTGCCAATATTTCCCCTTGATTAGACCAAGCTAAAGCTGTAACATAATCATTAAGTTTAGTTGAATAATATTGTGTAAATGCACTATCTGTTAAGTTCATAATTGTGATCAATTTATAATTGATAGACACAGTAAATAAAAAAGTAGGTTGGGTTAAGGCACAAAACCCCTGGACTTACGCAAAACCTACTTCAAATGTGACATCAGGAAGCAATCTCAAACCCCTCGATTTCCTTAAAATGCGTAAGTCCTAAACCTAACATTTTTCAAAGGTTCTTAGATTTCACTGCTTTCTAAGTAGGTAGGTGTTGAAATTTATCGTTAAGGCAAGGCAAGAGAGAAAAGACTTTGAAGAATTTTACATTTTGTAACATATCTCGATTTTTTCCATCCGACTTACTTAACCAACCTACAGTTATTGATTTATAGTCGCCTTTCTTCTAATTCATACAAGCAAAAAAATCTGCTTTTAATTGGGCTTCATCTAAATTTCTGCCAATAAATACCAGTTCATTTTTCCGAGGTTCATTTACTTTCCAAGGTCTATCAGGTTTCCCATCAAATATCATGTGAACACCTTGAAAAACAAAACGCTCATCTTCACCAGCAATATTTAAAATTCCCTTCATTCTGAAAATATCTGTCCCTTGATTTCTGAGTAATTCTGTCATCCAAGCATTTAATTTTTCACCATTTACAAAACCTTCTGCAACTATAGCGACAGAATATACAGTTTCATCATGAACGTGAGCATCTTCTCCTAAAAAATTAGGATCAATTTCTAAAGCATGATCTAAATCAAATGCTTTCACTCCTAATAAAGCTGACATTCCTAATTCAGAGTTATGGGTACGGTAAATTTTAGCCATGGCATTCATTGAACGAATGCGAGTTTCTAATTCATCTAAAACTTCTGGTGTAACTAAATCTGTTTTATTCAATAAAATTACGTCAGCAAAAGCAATTTGTTCTTGTGCTTCGTCCGCGTCCCAATGTTGCCAAATATGTTTAGAGTCAACAACTGTTACAACAGCATCTAATGATAGTTGACTTTGCAAATCTTCATCTACAAAAAATGTTTGAATTACAGGCGCAGGATCAGCTAATCCTGTAGTTTCAATCACTAAATGATCAAATTTATCACGGCGTTTCATTAAGTTGCCAATAATGCGAATTAAATCGCCTCGAACTGTACAACAAATACAGCCGTTGTTCATTTCAAATATTTCTTCATCAGCATCAACTACCAATTGATTATCAATGCCAACTTCCCCAAATTCATTGACGATAACAGCAACTTTTTTACCGTGTTCGTAGGTAAGAATATGATTTAATAAAGTAGTTTTACCTGCACCTAAATAGCCAGTTAAAACTGTTACGGGTACTGAATTAAATGTTTCTGAAGTTATCATACTCTATTGGTTATCTTGTTTTAGAAACAGCTAGTGAACTAAAAAAATCTCTAGGAGTGAGGTTTGCTCACCCCTAATTGTATTTTATCCCATACATTAATATTATACCATTAGTTTAAAGACTTTTGGCATATACCAGTAAGTTTTTGTAGGTTTCAATTTGGTATATTTTACCCTGTTTGGCAAATTCTGCAATCATCGGTTCAGTCTTACCCCAACCAATTGATTTGGTATAAAAGAGAATTTTACCACCTGGATTCAATTTACTCAGAAACATATTCACCAGAGATTCTTCATTATGATGCACAAAAGGTGCTTCTTCTGGCATATAAAATTCACCTAAATGAAACAGAGAAACTACATCCAGCATCGGTAGAGAACGATCTGTCAGAGTGAAGATATCTGTACAAAGAACTTTGTAATATTTAGCCAATAAACGATTTTTCAAAGATAATCTCACATATTCTTGATGTTCTGGTGCAGAAGCAGTAATTCCAATAATTTCATTAGGTTGAGAAAATTTCTGATTTTCTAATCCGAGAAGATGATGAGCGCCTGTGCCAAAATGGAATATAGTTTGATCTTGAATATTATGTTTTTGCAAATATTCCACAAGTTCAAGATCACATGGACAACGATCTAATTGCAATTCCCAAGATGATTTTTCTCGGTAATAATCAGCACCAACCCATTGAGGTAAAACTGGACGAGAAAAACTCAAAATATAATAAAGTCTTGCTAAATGACGATTTGTGAAAACTATTCCGCGAACTGTTTGTCTAAGATTAGCAACCATAAATTAATCAACCTCAATAGTTTAAAAAGATGACTTTGATATGTTGGATACAAAGCGGATTAAGGTAGTATGCTAAAAATGTAAATGTAGTGAAAATTCAGCATCAATTCTCAAGCAAAGCTATGGTAAATCAGTTAAATAATTAACATACCAAATGCTTGCTTATCAGTATGAAATATAATACTGATAAATGAATGATGAGATATTCTTTGCTTGCAATTTGAGTAATTCTATAGCTACAGATTTTGTCAAAATCCCTGAAAACTTTTTCTCTCTAAATAGCCAAAAATCTTTGATGCTGAGTTTTGAGAACTTCAGCCAGCTTAACATATCAAAAATAAAGGTAATATCAAGTACAGATAAAAATTTAGTTAACTTTTCTCATCTCTCTAAATTTTTGGTAGACAAAAATGTAACATAAGAGACTAAAATTTCAATATTCATGAATTGTTGTATAAAAAATATTGTGTTTATACTCATAAAATCAAATTCTAGTTCGTAGTGAGTAATTTATTACTCAACACAAGGATGACCAGGACTAAAGTTCTGACTACAAACTTTAATTTATTTCTAACTGTTTACTTTACCAAATTTTCCCCATATTCAAAACAAATCCTGGTAAAATAGGATCACAATTCACGGTATCAGGATTTTCTAAACATTCCTCTATTTGTCCAGGACGATAAATATAAACTCGGCGATTTTTGCGATCAATTAATAATCCTAATTGTATTCCTGGTTCTTGCATATATTCCTGCATTTTATCTTTTAAAGGCTGCAAATTATCAGAAGCAGACCTTAATTCAATCACAAAATCAGGACAAATAGGGGCAAACTTTTTCTGTTGCTTTGGTGTGAGTTTATTCCATCTTGCTAACTTTATCCAAGAAGCATCAGGAGAACGTTTTGCACTTGTGGAAAGTGTAAATCCTGTACTGGGACTAAAAGTTATACCTGTGCCATCTTTTTCTGACCATACCCATAACTGACCAAATATATTACCTTCTCGATTTCCTGTTTCTGAACCTGCAGGTGACATGATTGATATATCTCCAAATCTATTTCTCTCAATCCGTAAATCACGGTTTTCTTGACAGAATTCAAAAAATTGATCATCTGTCATTAGCATTGATGAGGGAAAATGTAATATTAAAGGTGATGAAATCATAATTATTTCCTCCATCTGAAATTAAAATCAATTTTATCACAAGCTTTTGCTGAACTTAGTTAATATAGAATAACTAATGATTGAGCAATTAGAAGCATAATTAGACGCAGCTTTTGAGGAAATTCCGTATCAGAGATAAAATATAGAAATTGAATAAAGGGTAAATATGCGATTACTACATACCATGCTGCGAGTAGGCAACCTACAAGAGTCTTTGAAATTTTACTGTGATGTGCTAGGAATGAAGCTACTCCGGCAAAAAGACTATCCTGGAGGAGAGTTTACTCTGGCTTTTGTCGGTTATGGAGAAGAAAGTGATCACACTGTTTTGGAACTTACCCATAACTGGGGTGTCGAAAAGTATGATTTAGGTAATGCCTATGGTCATATTGCTTTGGGTGTGGATGATATTTACGCCACCTGTGAGACGATTAAGCAACTGCGTGGTAAAGTTGTCCGAGAACCGGGACCAATGAAACATGGTTCAACTGTCATTGCTTTTGTGGAAGATCCAGATGGTTATAAAGTTGAGTTGATTCAGTTAAAAACTCCAGAATAATTTAAGGTAGAGAGTAAGAAGATAAATATAGCGGTATGCAGTTGAATGAGATACAAACTAAAAATTAAAAATCATACAGGATAAGGCTTTTCCTCCTGTCCTGTGCTTCCTGCCTCCTGCTATAACTTCTTTACCCATTACCCATTCCCCCCTAAAGTTAAATCACAAATCTAAAATCTAAAATTTTACAAATGCAGCCTACAGATCCTGATAAATTTACTGATACAGCCTGGGAAGCAGTAGCAAAATCACAAGAAGTTGCTCGCGCTTATAAACAACAATATTTAAACGTTGAACATTTAATTCTTGCCCTTTTAGAAGAACCAAGTAGTTTAGCTACAGCTATTTTAAGTCGTGCTGAGGTGGACACGGTACGATTTCAACAACAGTTGGAGGCTTTTACCCAGCGTCAACCCAGAGTAGCTAAAAGTGATCAACTTTACTTGGGTCCTAATTTAGAAAAGTTTTTAGATAAGGCCGATGAAATTAGAGGGAAAATGAGAGAGGAGGAAATCTCCGAAGGTCATCTTGTTCTGGCTTTAGCTGATGATGACCGGATTGGTAAAAAACTATTTAAAAGTTTTAATATAGATGTTGTTCAATTGGAAATGGGAGTTAAATCTGTTCGCAATACTCCCAGTGTCAAAGCATCAGCTAAAACTGAGTCAGATGTATCTGATGCAGCTTTAAAAAGATTTGGACGAGATTTAACGGAACAAGCAAAAGCGGGAAAATTAGATCCGGTTATTGGTAGGGATGATGAAATTCGCCGGGTAATTCAGGTATTATCTAGACGTAGTAAAAATAACCCTGTGCTAATTGGTGAACCGGGGGTTGGTAAAACTGCGATCGCTGAAGCTTTAGCCCAAAGAATGCTCAATGGTGACGTTCCTGAGTCCTTGAAAAACCGCCAACTCATCTCTTTAGATATCGGTAGCTTAATTGCTGGCGCAAAATACCGAGGTGAATTTGAAGACCGTTTAAAAAATGTTCTCCATGAAGTTACGGAATCAAATGGGCAAGTAGTCCTATTTATTGATGAACTTCATACCGTTGTCGGGGCTGGTTCTAATCAACAAGGATCAATGGATGCTGGTAACTTACTCAAACCCATGTTAGCCCGTGGTGAATTACGTTGTATTGGTGCAACTACCTTAGACGAATATCGGAAATTTATTGAAAAAGACGCAGCATTAGAAAGACGTTTTCAACAAGTCTATGTAGATCAACCCACCGTAGAAAATACAATTTCCATTTTAAGAGGATTAAAAGAGCGTTATGAAGTACATCATAACGTCAAAATTTCCGATTCTGCTTTAGTTGCTGCTGCAACTTTATCAGCGCGTTATATTGCTGATAGGTTTCTACCAGATAAAGCCATTGACTTAGTAGACGAAGCCGCAGCAAAATTAAAAATGGAAATCACTTCCAAACCTGCCGAATTAGAAACCATTGATAGACGTTTAATGCAGCTAGAAATGGAAAAACTGTCATTATCGGGAGAAGAACAGAGTATTTTCTCAACTAAAGAAAGATTAGAACGAATAGAAGTGGAAATTGCCACCTTAACCGAAAAGCAGCATATCTTTAACGAACAATGGCAAGGTGAAAAGCAGTTATTAGAAGCTATTAGCCAGTTAAAAAAAGAAGAAGATACACTCAGAGTCCAAATTGAACAAGCAGAGCGTGACTATGATTTGAATAAAGCCGCTCAACTCAAGTATGGTAAATTAGAGGGAGTGCAACGAGAAAGAGAAATTAAAGAGGCGAAACTGTTAGAAATTCAAACCCAGGGTTCAACTTTATTACGAGAACAAGTTACAGAAGCCGATATTGCCGAAATAGTCGCTAAATGGACAGGAATTCCTGTAAATAGGCTTTTAGAATCCGAACGACAAAAATTACTTAAATTAGAAAGTCATTTACATGAAAAGGTAATTGGTCAAGAAGAAGCCGTTTCCGCCGTCTCTGCGGCGATTCGTCGCGCCCGCGCTGGCATGAAAGACCCCTCTCGACCAATAGGTTCATTTTTGTTTATGGGACCTACTGGGGTGGGTAAAACCGAACTCGCCCGCGCCTTAGCTCAGTTTCTCTTTGATTCTGATGACGCTTTGGTGCGTTTGGATATGTCCGAATACATGGAGAAACACTCAGTTTCTCGCCTAGTCGGTGCGCCTCCGGGATATGTTGGTTATGAAGAAGGGGGACAACTTTCCGAAGCAATTCGCCGACATCCCTATTCTGTGGTGCTGTTAGATGAAGTGGAAAAAGCCCACCCAGATGTATTTAATATTTTACTACAAGTCCTCGATGATGGTAGAGTTACTGATTCCCAAGGACGGGCTGTAGATTTCCGTAATACTGTCATAGTTATGACTAGCAACATCGGCAGTGAGCATATCTTGGATGTTTCCGGCGATGATAGCAAGTATGATATGATGCGGAATAAGGTGATGGAAAGTTTGCGATCGCATTTCCGCCCCGAATTTCTCAACCGTGTGGATGATCTAATTCTTTTCCACGCCCTAAGTCGTGGAGAAATGGGTCATATTATTCGTATTCAACTCAAGCGGGTAGAAAACCTTCTCAAAGAGCAAAAAATCTTCTTTGAAATATCCCCAGCAGCTTGTGATCATCTCGTAGAAGCAGGATATGATCCGGTTTACGGCGCACGTCCATTAAAACGGTCAATCCAACGAGAAGTGGAAAATCCCTTAGCTACCAAGTTACTAGAAAACACCTTTGTTTCTGGTGATACAATTATTATTGATATGGGAGAAACTGGGTTAACTTTTAGTAAAAAATTATGAATTTCTATTAATAAATAGGAGTTTTGTATGGACTTAATATCTTCATTAGGGTTAACAAAGTCAGAATATTTGTCCAAAGAGAGATTGATTAGTTATCATAATCAAGCACGTTTGTTATTCACATTGGGTAATGAAATTAAAAATGTCCTGGAAATTGGTATTTTCAATTCCATATTTACAGAGACACTGCGACAAAGTAACTATAACGTCACTACTGCCGATATTGACCCAAATCTCAAACCAGATATAATTTTGAATCTGGCAGAGGATTTCACACTACCACAAGATCAATTTGATGCGATTGTTCTCTTTCAAGTCCTAGAACATTTACCCTATGAAAAATCAGAATTAGCACTTCAGCGACTCGCAAAATTCACTAAGAAATATTTGGTTATTTCTATTCCGACTAATATTCAATATATTTCACTGCAAATCAAAACCTGCTTTTCAGGTAGAACTAGGCATATATTTAATGATAAGGATATATTCATCAATATCCCTAAATTTTGGACTACCAAAATAATATGTAGGGTTTGCTGAAAAAGTCGAAAAAAACTTTGAGGAGAATTGAGTAGGTAGTCAAGCAGAAATAAAGATAAGATTTTGTTGTGTAAACTTCACTAAATAATCAAGTTCACTAATCAAATCAGGTAAAAAAGACGTA
>JBJTUF010000346.1:0-4072 GCA_046080565.1 Cuspidothrix sp.
GGTTCTTCAGTACCTAGTATGCCAAATTATTAGAATAAGAAATCTAAATCAGATAAAGAAGAATATTAAAACCATTGATATAGTTGACTTAGGAGACAAAGTTGTAGTTGACTGTAAGTGAGAATGTTGAAATTTGGGTAAATTTACAGTCATGAATAGAAAAAAGGGAATTAAAATCTTAACAGAGCTTCTGAATATAGAGGATATAAAAGTAATTTCACATCGTCAGCATGAAGGGATAGGAATAATTTTACAAATTGAACTAACTAAAAAAGAAAGTGTATGTCCTCGTTGTGGAACAGAAAGTCAGAGATTACATCAGAATCATAGATATATAGTAAAAGATTTACCGTGGGGGGAAAAACCAGTTTATTTAGAAATAAATAGACGACAGTTTAAATGTGAAAAATGTCGAAAACCATTTAGTGAGGATTTGGATTTTGTAGGCAAAAGAAGAACATATACCAAAAGACTAGCTCGTCAGATAATAAAAGAGGTGTTAGATAATGATATCAATAGTGTAGCATCCAAGGGGGTAGTAACAACAGAAGAAATAGAAAGGATGTTGAAAGAAGCAGAATTAGAACTAATAGAATCCAAACCATCAGCAGTAAAAAGATTAGGAATAGATGAAATAGCGTTAATTAAAGGACAGGGGAAATATTGTGCAGTATTAATAGATTTAGACAAATCTGAACTCCTAGCAATTCTACCAAGTAGAAAACAAGAGGATATAAAGAAAGTGCTGATGAGATGGGGGTTACAGGTGCTAGAAAAAATAGAAGAAGTGAGTATAGATTTATGACAAGGATATAAAAATTTAGTTACAGAAATTATGCCAAATGCTCAAGTAGTAGCAGATAGATTTCATGTAATGGTACAAATAAACAAAGAATTAGATACAGCAAGAAAAAGAGAAAAAAGAAATGTAGAGAATGCTATTAAAAAATCAAAAGATGAACAAGAGAAATTAGAAAAGGAGAAAATATTGGAGGGATTGAATAAAAGTAAATATGTGTTATTGAAAAACGGTAAAGACCTAAATGATGAGCAAAAAATCAAGTTAAATCAAGTAAAGCAAGTCTCATCATCCCTGAAAATAATGTACGAATTAAAGGAGAAAATCCGGTGCATTTTTGAAAAAACGAAGGATTGGCTAAAGGGTATATATAAAATTAGTATATGGTTGCTAAGAGCTAGAGAGCATTATCCCACAAGCCATAATACTATTGTCCGTTGGTTAGATGAGATTATTGCCTACTTTGATCATCGTACAACTAGCGGTGTGGTTGAGGGTATCAACAACAAACTCAAGTTGATTAAACGTTCTGCTTATGGATTTAGAAATTTTAATAATTTTCGATTAAGATGCTTACTTACTTGGAAAGTCAACCATTAGTTTAGCATACTATGTACTGAAGAACCCTAATATTCAAGAATTTGAATTAAAAATAAATACTTTGCTAGTTTTACCCATGATTTGCTTGCTGATGAGTGGTACTATTTTCTCTAGTAGTGAATGACTGGTGGGTTATCCTAAATCGGTAATATCAAAATTATTAATTCAGTGTTTCGATGACAATTACAAAAAAGCGATTACCAAATTTCTGGAAATTTACGAAAAATCCTACTTTATCCCAGCGATTAATGCTGATTGGCTTAGGTATAACTCTATTTTGCATCTTCTTAGCCTTTTTTGCACCTGTTTTCCAGGCTTGGGGGTGGTTGCAAAATCCTAAAGAGTTTCTTGCTAACGCTATTCATGAACCACCTTCGGCTAAACATTGGTTTGGGACAAGTCGTTTAGGTTATGATGTGTTTTCTCGAAGTGTGTTTGGTGTACAAGCAGCACTGCAAGTGGTAATTTTAGCTACTTCTTTAAGTATGCTGGTTGGTGTGCCGTTAGGGATGGTAAGCGGTTATTTAGGGGGAAAATTAGATAAAGCTCTACTGTTTTTGATGGATAGTATTTATACTTTGCCGGGGTTGTTACTGTCAGTAACATTGGCTTTTGTGGTGGGGAGAGGTATTTTAAATGCTGCGATCGCTATTAGTATAGCCTACATTCCCCAATATTATCGGGTTGTCCGTAACCACACCGTCAGCGTCAAAACGGAAGTATATATTGAAGCTGCACAAGCAATGGGGGCTTCTACTTGGATTGTTTTATCCAGATATCTATTTTTCAATGTTATTCAAAGCGTTCCTGTCCTCTTTACTCTCAACGCCGCAGATGCCATCTTAGTTTTAGGCGGTTTAGGATTTTTAGGTTTAGGATTACCGGAAGAAGTCCCAGAGTGGGGATATGATTTAAAACAAGCTTTAGAAGCACTACCCACGGGTATTTGGTGGACTACCTTATTTCCTGGTTTAGCAATGACAATTTTGGTGGTAGGGTTATCACTACTTGGTGAGGGGTTGAATGAATTTGTCAATCCTCGTCTCAGAAGAGAAAATAGGTAATTGGTAATTGGTAATTGGTAATTGGTAATTGGTGATTAGAAAGAAATAACTAATAACTAATAACTAATAACCAACAACCAACCACTGACAACTGACAACTAACAACTGATAAGCTGAGAGAGTTTTGTGAACGATAATATTACTTTAATTGCGGCTGCTACAGGTGGATTTATGATTTCTATAGCTTTATCTGGTATTTTAAAAGGCGCACCCATCACAGATTGGCAACAGGTACACAAAACTTCATACCCGGTTGCAAATATAGAAGTTGTCAGAAAAAATCAATAGAAAAAATAACTGACAACGAACAACTGATAACGAACTAATGACTAAACAAGTAATTGGGATTGATTTAGGGGGAACAGCAATTAAGTTAGGGCGGTTTACGGCGGATGGAAATTGCTTACAATCCTTATCTGTGGATACGCCCCAACCTGCAACACCAGAGGCTGTGTTATCTACTATTGTAAATGCGATCGCTCAAGTTGACCCCAATAACGAAAGTGTTGCCATTGGTTTAGGAACTCCTGGCCCTGCTGATGCTTCAGGACGCATTGCCAAAGTTGCCATTAATCTCGCTGGATGGCATGATGTACCTTTAGCAGATTGGTTAGAAGCCAAAACTGGCAAACCCACAATTTTGTCCAATGATGCTAACTGTGCTGGTTTAGGAGAAGCTTGGTTAGGTGCTGGCCGCAATTTCCCCAACTTGATTTTACTGACTTTAGGAACTGGGGTCGGCGGTGCAATTATTCTTGATGGTAAATTGTTTGTTGGACATCAAGGTGCAGCAGCAGAATTAGGTTTAATTACTTTAAATCCTGATGGACCAATATGTAATAGTGGCAATCAAGGTTCTTTAGAACAGTATACTTGTATTTCTGCCATTCGTCGCCGTACAGGCAAAGAACCCGCAGAATTAGGCGCACTTGCCCAAGCTGGTAATCCTCAAGCCTTGACTTTTTGGCAAGAATATGGTAAGGATTTAGGAATTGGTTTAACCAGTTTATTATATGTATTAACACCTCAAGCCATTATTATCGGTGGTGGTGTAAGTGCGAGTTTTGAATTTTTCTTACCTTCATTAAAAGCAGAAATCGAAAAACGGGTTTTACCCACATCTCGCGCAGGTTTGGAAATTTTGCCCGCAGAACTAGGAAATACAGCCGGAATGGTAGGCGCTGCTAAGTTAGCATTTGGAATTGGTAATTGGTAATTGGTAATTGGTAATTGGTAATTGGTAATTGGTAATTGGTAATTGGTAATTGGTAATTGGAAAACTCTTTCCACCTGACTCCTTCTAAAAACTATATCCAGTTTTCTGCTGAAGGTAGTGTAAAATTTTATCGTGGGCTTCTGGATTACTAATGGGGTTAATTACCAGTGGGTTAGTTAAATGAGGCAACCAAAAAGTTAATCTGTGGTTGGGTTCAAAACAAAAAGAACTGATACAGGAAAGATTAATTATATATTTAGGGCTTGCTGAATAAACACAAAACCTAGATAAATCAAGAGTTGAGGGGGCAGAAAAAAGGAACAAAGTGCAAGAAAAAGGGGTAAAATAGATAAAAACCCTTGCATCAAGGTGCATCAAAATGTATCGCAAACA
>JBJTUF010000347.1:0-43661 GCA_046080565.1 Cuspidothrix sp.
AAAGGTGAAACTTGATAACGTCCCAAAGCCATTAAAAATTCTACCCGTGACATTCCTGCTAATTGTGCTGCTCTTCCTGATGACAGTTTACCAAGTTCAAACAGTTTGACTGCTGCTAAAATTGATATTTCCCTAGATAAACTTTCTGGAGTTTCTTTGAGACTAATTAAAACTTCTTCAGGTATTTCTAAGGATATACTACTCATAGTGTTATAGTTAGTTAATAGGTTTTAGGTTAGCTATAATGTTAAGAATTAGGTAATTAGTAAAATTATAACACAATATCGTGGTAATATGATAACTATATCCTGGTATTGAGTGGTGCTGTTGTCGGGGCATTAGATGTCATAATGAAATTTTACTCAATAATTGCATCATGCCAGCAAAAGATATATACCATAATGAAGTCAAGAACGCATTAATAAAAGACGGTTGGACTATCACAGATGACCCTTACATTATTAAATATGAAGATGCTGAACTTTACGCTGACTTAGCAGCAGAAAAACCTATAGCAGCAGAACGTCAAGGGCAGAAAATTGTGGTAGAAATTAAGAGTTTTGCTGGTAAATCGCAAATGTATGATTTTCACAATGCCTTGGGACAATACATAGTTTATCGGAAACTGATTCAACTTACCGCACCAGAATATAAACTTTATTTGGCAATTGATGATATTGTTTATGATAAATTTTTTCAACGCAAATCTGTACAAGCAGTCATCCAAGAAAATCAACTTTTATTAATAGTTGTAAATACAGAAAAGGAGGAAATTCAACAATGGATAAACTAGAACAATACCGCAATATTATCAAAAAAATATTGACAGAATATTACAAAATAAGTAATAGTCAAAATGTTGAAAATGAGGAAATTGAAGCTAGTGAACGTTTAGCTTTTGATGAAAAAAGAGATCAATATATTTGGTTTCGGTTTGGCTGGGATGACAAAAAACAGATACAGAATATTATCATCTATCTCTGCATCAAAAATGGTAAAGTTTGGGTCGAAGAAGATGTAACTAATTTATGTGTTGTTGATGATTTGTTATCAGCAGGAATACCGCAAAGCGATATTGTTTTGGGTTTCCACCATCCCAGTAAACGCAGTTTAACAGAATTTGCTACGGCTTGATTAAAATGAAATATACTCTTTACTTCGTGCTTTAATTGAAGTTATGAGAGTAGATAAATTGTTTTCATCGTATTCTGTGTATTCATCATTTTGGAGTTGTTGAATACCTGCGGCTATATCCTGTTTTAAGGATTCAATATTTTGTATTTTCTGGTGTTCAGTTTGTCGAGACTGTTGAACTTTTTCTACTAAGATTTGATATTCTTCTTGAGAAAGTGAAAGAATAATTTGAGTGAGAGAGTCAAGAAGTCGTGTATTAATTGTAGGAATGGGTTGCTTCATAGGGCAATAATGTTACGAATTAGGTAGTGAGTATTTCCGAGTAGGTTGGGTAGAACGCGGTGAAACCCAACAAAATTAAAGATTGTTAATGTTGGGTTTCGTACCTCAACCCAACCTACTGATCAGAAATGCCAGCTATATGGGAGAATTAGGCATTGTTAACATCTTGTTTTAACTGCTCTAGACTAGTTAGGCAAGACATAATATATAATTTATTACTAATGACCTAATTATATCTTTATTATACTATGGCTTTCAACTTTCTTGGTAAATTATTTGGTAAACCCCCAAAACCTGAAACCACCACACAACCCAAACCAACAGAAATTACAGGTTTAATCAAAATCTCAGGATGTGACAACCCCAAACGTTGCGGAGATGTGATTTTTGTTCACGGTTTAGGTGGTCACGCAAGGTCAACTTGGCATCCTCAAGAATTGCCAAATGATGATAATTTTTGGTTAATGTGGCTGGCACAAGAAAGACCAGATTTAGGTATTTGGTCTTTTGGTTATAATGCTGCACCCTTTGAGTGGAAAGGTTCAACAATGCCACTTTTTGACCGTGCTAGTAATTTATTAGAATATTTAGCAATTAACGATATTGGAAAATATCCTATTATATTTGTTACTCATAGTATGGGTGGTTTATTAGTTAAAGAAATGCTAAGAAATGCCCAAACTTTTAATAAAAAATCAGTTATAGAACAAACTAAAGGTATTGTTTTTTATCTACTCCTCACACTGGTTCTCATTTAGCTAATTTAATTAATAATATTGGTACTCTCGCACGCACTACTGTTAGTGTTGATGAACTAAAATCCCATCTTCCCCAATTACGTCAACTAAATGAATGGTATCGGCAAAATGTGGACTCAATGGCAATTACCACAAAAGTTTATTTTGAAACAAAACCGACTAAAATAGTTTTGGTTGTAGACCCAGATAGTGCTAATCCAGGTATTAAAGATGTCCAACCTACCGCTACAGATGATGATCATATTTCTATTACTAAGCCAAAATCACCAGATAATTTAGTTTATAAAGGTGTTAGCAGATTTATCAAAGAACAATTATCAACTATTCCCAAACAGTCAGAAAATCAATTACAAAATATTTCTAATTTTTATATCCAACGTCCAGAAATTGAAAATAATTGTTATCAAAATATTGTACAACCAGGGGCATTAATTCGCATTAAAGCCCCCCGCAAAATGGGTAAAACATACTTAATGAGTCGTATTTTTGATTATGTAAAACAAAAAGGTTATTGCACAGTTTCTATTAATTTATGGGATCAAAAAAATCTAACTGACTTAAATACTTTTTTACAGTGGTTTTGTGCAATTTTGAGTTTAGAGTTAGGACTAGAAGACCAAATAGAAAAATCTTGGAGTAGTCGTTTTGGTAGTCAAGACAACTGCACTAATTATTTAAAAAAATATATTTTACCAGCTGTTGATAGTCATTTGGTATTAGGTTTAGATAATATTGATGAAATCTTTCCTTATGCTGAAATTACTCAACAATTTTCTGCTTTATTACGCGCTTGGCATGAAAAGGCGAAAACTGAGGATATTTGGCAAAATTTACGGTTAGTAATTGCCCATTCTCAAGAAGTTGATACTTCTATAAATCTTAATCAATCTCCTTTTAATGTAGGGTTGTCTGTAGAAATAGGGGAATTTAACACTACACAAACAAAAGAATTAGTTCAAAAATCCGGTTTAAATTTTTCTGATGCAGAAATAAACCAATTAAGAGAAATGATTGATGGACATCCTTATTTATTAACAACTGCCCTTGATACAATTTCTAAAGGTAATTTAACGTTATCAAATTTTCTGGAAATTGCTCCTACTAATCAAAGTCCTTATGGTAAGTTTTTAAATTTCTATCTTTTGGAATTAGAAAAAGATAACTTGTTAAAAACAGCAATGCAGCAAGTAATTAATAGTGATGTTCCGATTAAAATAGATTCTGCACAAGGCTTTAAATTACGCAGTTTGGGTTTAATTGAATTTAAAGGAAATGCAGTTAAATGTCTTTGTAATTTATATCGGCTTTATTTTCGAGAACATCTATAGAAAGAACCCCACCCCCCCCTACGGTATATACACAAGTCCTATCTGCTATTTAGCCCCCTAAATCCCCTGCCCCCGTGACCCCCAACTTTGCGGGTAAAAAGGGGGACTTTGAAATTCTTATTCCCCCAGAATTGGGGGTTAGGGGGCATTAAAAACCTGTACACCGCTCAATACTGTACGTATTTCTCTAAATCATCAATTTGCGGTGCGGGTAGTTGGTTGAGAACACGCCAAAGGATGGTGTAACTGCCATCTTGATGACTGCGAATGGGGCGAAAAGCAATGATGATATCAGCGCTGGGAACTTGGGCTAATAGCTGTTTAGCGCGGCTATTACGCCGGTTTATGGGTTGATTATTAAAAATTAGGTCTGGAAGTTGAAATTGGAGCGATCGCACTAAATAGGTACGATTTAATTGAGCCTTTGCACCAGTTAGTATAACTTGTGATTGATTCCAGGGCTGACTTTTACCTGTTACAAAGCGGCGTTTATCTACTTGTAAAGATTCTACCTCTCTAGGAGGCTGGTACTTGAGGAAAAAATCTCTGGTTGGCTGGTTGATAGCTTGCAGTTTTTCATCCAATTGTTCCAAAGGTAGATCACCGACATCAACCATAAAACCATAATCGAGGTTTTCAGAAACTAATTGGAAGTTATCGCCTACCACTTGAAGTGGTAGAGTGGGAATTAAGCTACCCTTAGTCTCCACTGTCAGGGGCAAAGGATAACCGTTAACATTAGCTTGGAGGCGATTTTGCACAATATTCGCCTCACGACGATAAACTGCATCAGGTAATACCTGCACCATACCAGTGTTCGGTAATCTCAGAAATCGAGCATAGATTTTTTCTACTGGGGAATTATTCTCACCACTCAAGCTGTTAACTGTGGAAAAGCCTTGCTGCTGTGTGGGTTGGGCTGTTTGCAAGAATTGATTGGCAGCTTGAAGTATGTTTAAAGCTTCTATGGGTGCAGCGATCGCAGGTTGCCTGGGCGGTACATAATTAGCTATGGCTCTTTTTTGGTTTGTGCCAATATTTGCTACAGGAGGTGAAGTTAAATCCGGTTCTCTACTATTAAGCGGTATTGCTGGCTTGTGTAAATCAGGACGCATTATAGGCGCAATCGGTAGTACAGGATCTAATTGTCGTTCCCCAGAAACTAAAGGTAATTCTCTGACTAAACCTATTTCTCCCCGTCGAGATAATAACCGATCAAGGATGGGACGCAGTTTAAACAATTCCTGACTAGAACCATATAAAGAACAGTAAATTTGCGCTTTAGACTCATTGAACTGAGCAGGTAGAGAAGATAAATCAGTGAAATTCTGCTTGGAACTACATAATTTTTGAGAATGTGGGTAGTAACTTTTGAGAAAGTTTTCTATCTGAATAGTCTGGATAATTAATTGTCCTCTGACTGCGCGCATTCTATTGGCATCTGGAGAAGTGAAAGCCGCTTCTAGTCGCTCAATTAAATATACTTGCTGCTGGCGTAACCGCCCTGTTGTAGTATAAAAGGTATCATCCTTTGACTGCAAAATCGGGTTCTGATTAGGATCAACTGGGGAGTGTAATTCCTGAGCTAGAAGCCTAATAGGTGTAAAAGTAAGGGTAAAAGGCAGCAAAATTCCGCAAACAATTTTTTTCATATCCCAAACCTAGATCGGATTACTGTAGGAAAAATCTAAAATAGATATTAAATTGGAAAAACAACGGCCATTTACCAACGTCACTCGATTTTGGATTTTGGATTTTGGATTTTGGATTGATTCTATCCTGAACTGTAGAAGCTGAAAAATTTTGGATTGATGATGTTTCCATCCTCAAGGACTTCAGACCTGTATCAAATTTTTGTAATCTAAAATCGAAAATCTAAAATTCCCGGTCAGTCCATTTTACTTTTTGTAAAACGTCCCCAGGTTGTTACCAGTGCTGAAACAAGATGTCATGCAAGTTTCCCAGGATCAGCCTATCTATTCTGAGGCTCCACTCCAACTACTACTGTTTACTGATGGACGGCCTCAATCCCGTCAGCAAGTACAGCGAATTCGCGCTTACTTAAAAGAATTAGAGGCTGGCTATAGTTTTGAACTGCAAATTATTGATGTTGGAGAACAACCCTATTTAGCAGAACATTTTAAGCTAGTGGCAACACCTGCTTTAGTGAAAATTCATCCCCAACCACAACAGACTATAGCTGGTACTAATATAATTCCGCAATTAAAAACATGGTGGCCTCGTTGGCAAACCGCCGTTGACACCTTTTTAAAATTACAGGAAGATTTACAAGAATGCTTGGATGATAAAACTCAGGTAATAGCACCTAAATCTACAATTCATTCTGTAGCTACTTCGGCTCAATTAATTCAACTCTCTGATGAGATTTTTCGTCTCAAGCAAGAAAAGGATCAACTACAACAGCAGTTACAGTTTAAAGATCGCATCATTGGCATTTTGGCTCATGATCTTCGCAATCCTCTTACAGCCGTCGCTATTGCTATTGAAACTCTTCAATCTGATTTAAACTCCGAAACAGGGAAATTCCAACGCTTAAAACCATCCCTAGCTGTACATTTATTCAAGCAAGCTCGCAGGCAAGCACGAATCATTGATCGGATGATTGCCGATTTGTTACAAGCAGGGCGGGGACATGATACGGAATTACCAATTATTCCCGAAAAATTAGATTTGGGGGAACTCTGTTTCCAGGTATTGGAGGAATTTAGCGATCGCTACACCAGTAAATCCCAAAAAATCCAAACAGATATTCCTCAAGATTTACCCTGTGTTTATGCTGATCCAGAGCGAATTCGCCAAGTTTTAGTAAATCTTTTAGATAACGCTATTAAATATACTCCTGTAGATGGCATTATTAGTGTAGCCGCACTGCATCGAACTACACAAAAAGTTGAATTTAGTGTTGGTGATAGTGGTCCAGGTATCCCTGAAGAAAACCGCGCTCACATTTTTGAAAATCTTTTCCGTCTGCAACGTGATCAAAACACGGAAGGATATGGAATTGGTCTATGCTTATGTCAACGGATTATCCGCGTCCACTACGGTCAAATTTGGGTAGACTCCTCTCCTCAAGGTGGTGCATGGTTTCATTTTACTCTACCAGTCTATCCGTCTTGAGTAAGGTAAGAGGCAAGAGGGAACAGGGAAAACTTATGAAAACTGAAAACTGAAAACTGACAACTAACAACTGACAAATTATGCCAAATCCATTAATGTACCAAGAGGATCATTTTGTTGTTTTGGAAACCAATCAACCAGAACAATTTTTTACCGTAGCTGAATTATTAACAAAGCTGCAAGAAACTTTATTAACAATACCTAATGAAGATTTACCGCCAGATTTGCAAAGATTTCCATCTGTAACTGAACAAGCACAATACTTAATTGATACCAGTTGTAGTTTAGATGTTGGGACAGGAGAATATTTACAATGGTATGCGGTGCGTTTAGAGAAATAAAATTATTTCTGGATAGGTTCAGGAAGAATTACCAAATCTAGCCAATATCTAATAAACCCTTGAATAGTTTCTATTAATCTTTTAATGTCTATTGGTTTCAAAATATAACTAGCCACAGAATATTGATAACAAGCTTCAATATCCTTGGGATTGGATGAGGTAGTAAAGACAATTACAGGAATTTTTTTTAAATATTCATCTTGTTTGATTTCCTTTAATACATCCCTACCATCTGTTCCTGGCAAATTTAAGTCCAGTAAAATAATTGCTGGCAGGGGAAAATTGTTCATATCTTGATAAGCACCGTTGCGATATAGATAATCTAGTGCATCATCTCCATCTGTACAGCGAAAAATAGGATTAACTACTCCCTCTTGTTGAACGACTCTAGAAAAAGCTTCAAAGTCTTCATCACTATCTTCAATTACTAAAAAAGGTTTTGTGTAATTGCCAATCATCTGTTATTATTTGGATTGCTTGTTCTAGATTTATAGGTTATTTATATAATAAGTCACAAAAATTATAACTTATTACTGGTGGTTTTATTATACAACATTGATAGTTTACAATAGTTAAAACAACTTGAATTCTTTTTGCCTCTACTCTCTTCTCTGTGATACTTCATCTCGTTCCAGGGTAAAATAGAAAGTAGTATCTTCACCATAAACGGATTCAACCCAAATTCTCCCATTATGTTTATCTATAATTTTTTGTACTATGGTTAGTCCTGCACCTGTACCACCACCATATTTATTTGCTCCATGTAGTCTTTTGAAAATTCGGAAAATAGTAGTAAAGTGTTTGTCTTTAATGCCAATACCATTATCTTTGACATAAAATTGTAATGGTTGCGTATGTTCTAAATAGCCAATTTCAATCCATTTTTGTTGTTTATCATTGTATTTAATGGCATTAGCGACAAGATTATTAAATACTTCGCTAATTTGGACGCGATCGCAATAAACTATTGGTAATGGTTGAGGAACTCGAATTTCTATATTTTCCTGTTCAATGCGAGGACTTAACAAATCTAAAATATTAGCTAAAATTTTATTCAAGTCTGTTTGCTGCATAGATAAATCTATTCTACCCAAGCGCGAGAAATGCAGCAGTGAATCAATTAAATCTTCCATGCGTTGGGTCAAACGTATTAAAGTTCTTAATTTCGATTGTCCATCTTCATTGAGGGTTTCACCATAATCTTCAATCAAGAAATTGGAGTAATTATGAATTCCCCGTAATGGTTCTTTTAAATCATGGGAAGCTATATATGCAAAGGCATCTAATTCATTATTACTCCGTTCTAAATCCCGATTTAATATTTCTAGTTCATCTACTTTTGGCAAGATAACACCAATAATTGAATTTCTCAATTCTAGTGCTGCATTAACTTCGCATAATTCCCAAGGTAAAGATTTTAATTCAACTATTTCTCGCCAAATAGCAAAAGATTTACGAGGTGATGGTTGTATACTTTCATCTTTAATTATTTCTAATGATTCATAGGGATTTCCTGCCCAATCTACAGTTTGTAACACTTCTGGACGAAACCATATAATATAATTTTTTTGGGTTCTAGAAATAGAAATTACCATTAAACCACTAGCTACATTAGCTAGTTTTTCTGCTTGAGGATAGAATTTTGAAAGATTGGTGGTGTAAAATATCGGTTCTTGTAAACTTTCATTGATCCATGCTACCAATTTTTCAATATCTTTTTGATTAGGGGTTTTACCAATAGAAATATATTCATTATCAAAACATACTACTGCACCCTGAGCATTAACTAAATTGAGAATATTAACTTCATGGGTAACTAAACCACTAATAAAGTTTTTATCTGTGGACATATATTCAACTAACTTAGCGTGAATAGATGCCAAATAAATTTTATATTGGCTATCTGCACTATCTTCTTTATTCGCTAATTGTAAAGATGCCATCTGCCCTAAAATCTCGCAAGCACTGCGAATTTCATAGGGGAGATATTTAGCTGACTGATGATGACAAGCAATTAATCCCCATAATTTTTGATCCTTAATCAGAGAAATAGTTAAAGAAGCTCCTACACCCATATTATGTAAATATTGAATATGGCAAGGTGCGGGAATTCTCAACATGGAATTAGTTAAATCTGTAGGCTGATTTGTGAGAGGATTATTAATAGGAATAATGGCTATTGCTTCAGCATGAGCATCAGGAATTAATCTGGTATAGTTAGAAGTAAATAATTCTCTAGCAACAAGAGGAATATCTGATTCGGGATAATGCAATCCTAAATATGATTCTAAATCATCGCGTTTTTCTTCACCGATGACATAACCATGTCTATCTTCATCAAATTTGTATAACATTACCCGATCAAATCCGGTAAGTTTTCTCACTTCTTTAGATAAAATCTGGCAAACACTAGAGAGACTATCAGCATTTTTTAACCGAGAAATTGCTAGTTTAATTAAAGGATAAAATTTAAAAAATACTTGAGTTTTATCGAAATAGTTGGGTTCTAATTCTAGGATTAAGGAATTCTGACTACGATGAATTGCTCCATCAAAATCAATATTTCGATCACCAATTTTAATGATAAATTCTATGGGATTACAGGATTGTAAATCTTGTTGGCATAGGTAATCTTGAAAAATTGTAATCTGCTCTTGATCTATAAATTTATTTAAAGGCTGGTTGAGTAAATCTTCTGGGGGAATGCCTAAAAATTTGACTGTATTCTTACTAACTTGGAGAATAGTCAATTCTGGTTCTTTGATGGCTAAAAAAATACCATGAGGTTGAGTAAAGCCAATAAATTTTATTGATTCTGCTTCATATTCGTTAATAGGTAATAGGCGATTATTCATAATTGTATTTATGTCTGTTCGGATTCAAAAGTAATGTGTTCAGACTTGTATGCAGGTGGCTCAACATGAATTAAGATTCTGACAGGTCTAAAACGTACTTCTAATTGTGTTTCTACCTCTTCTGTAATATGGTGGGCTATTTCTATATCTGAGGCATCAACAATTAGGTGCATTTCTATAAATACTTGACGACCTATGATACCACGAGAAGCGATATCATGGCAGTTAATGACTCCGGGTACGGAAACAGCGATCGCATGAATGGTTTCTGGGGCGATCGCCATTTGATCTACAAGCCAAGGTAAATTTTCTTTTAATACTGACCAACCACTCCAAAATACCAGTAAAGCTACGGGGAAAGCTAGTACCACATCAAACCACTGATAACCTAACCAGACACCTATTAAACCCCCAACCACAGAAATTGTCACCCAAATATCACTCATGGTATGGGTAGCATCTGCGATTAAAATGGAACTACCTACTCTTCTGCCTACATGACGTTCATAAAAGGCTACAAAAATATTTACTCCTAAAACTATTAGTAATAACCATAATTCTGAAGGTGATACTCTCACAGGTTCACCACCTTTGATAATTCTTTCTATTGCACCTTGGACAATCTCAAAACCGGCTATTCCTAAAAAGGCCGTGATACCTAAAGCTCCCACTGCTTCAAATTTATTATGACCATAAGGATGCTCTCTATCTGGTAATGGGGAAGAAAACTTAATAGCAACTAATCCTAAGACGTTATTAGCACTATCGGTAACACTATGTAAAGCATCAGCAAGCAAACTTAAAGAACCTGTCCAATAGCCCACTACAGCTTTTAATCCCATGACAAATACGTTAAGCAATAGTGTAATAATTAAAACTCTTCTTACTTCCGTGCGGTTATCGTAAGTCATAAGTTTCTGATGGTAATTTGTGAAAAAAAGAAATAGAGAATTTATTTTCTATAACTCTTACTCTACAACAATAAGTATTTGTTTCTAGGAATAACTCTAGAGGAAATAGATCAAAAATTGCTAATTAAGAATTTATCTCTTTAGTAATAAATCTGCTTGCATAAAAAGATCCCCCACTTCTCAAAGAAGTCGGGGATCTGGATAGTAGAAATCTTTGCAAAAGTTAGAAATATTCTAGGGAGCATCTTCCGGTAATATGGATAATTACGAATTATTTTTAATAAGTAGCTTATGTCTTCTGTACCTCTGACATTAAATCTCGTAGAAGGTTCTGTTTCCGTCAGTTTCTCACCTCAAGCAGCGCAAGAATTGAAAGCAGCAATAGATGAATTAATGCAAAGTCTCAAAGCGGTTGCTGCGAAAACCCCAGGGACAGGTAAAGTTACCCCCCAACCGCCTTTAGAATACCGTTATACTGGGGATGTATTTATAGAAATATTTTGCAATCCTAATATTTGGCCTAGTCCTTTTGCTGCGAAAGTTTTGTTAACAATTCGTAATATGGGTATTCGTTTGACAACAGAAGCGGAACTTACCCGCGTTATTGAGGATCTTAATCAGTATTTAGAACAGTTTTAAATGAGGTGATAGGGAAGAAGGAAAATTTTTCCCTTACACTAAGGTATGCGGTATATTTTACAAGATTAGGAAAAAACCTAGATGTGTAGGGGTTTAGCACTGCTAAACCCTTACATTTAATTGTAGTAAATAATCAAAGATAAATATGTCAACAAAATTTTTCATCAATAGCGAAGAAAATACCCTAATTAACAAGTTTGGTGGGGTATTTACCTATAATCCTTATATTGAATATTTTGATGCTTTAGTAGGCTATTTTCGGGCATCAGGTTACTTTAGAATTAGACCATTATTAGATAAAGTTCCTCATATTAGAATCTTAGTAGGAATTAATGTTGATAAAATGTTGGCCGAAGCCCAAAAATCTGGACTAGAATTTTTTAAACATGACAATAAAACTAGAGAAGATTTTATTCAAGAAATTCAAAAAGATATTCAAAATGCCAATTATGACCACGAAACTGAACAAGGTATTTTACAATTTATTGATGATATAATTCAAGACAAAATTCAAGTTAAAGCACATCCAGAAAAAAAGATTCATGCTAAAGTTTATATTTTACGTCCTCAACCTTTTAATGAACATACTCCAGCAACAGTAATTACTGGTTCTTCTAATCTCACAGATGCAGGTTTAGGGGCGGGAAATTTTTATAATTATGAGTTTAATGTGCAATTAACAGAATATGATGATGTGCAATTTGCTACTACAGAATTTGAAAAACTTTGGGCTGAATCTGTGGATATTTTACCAGTTGATATTAAAAACATTATCAAAGAAACTTACTTGAATACAGATACAACTCCTTTTGAATTATATATAAAATTGTTGAGTGAATACTTTAGTGATAATATTAATTATGATGCTGATTCCATTGGATATTTACCGGAAAACTTTAAAAAACTTTCCTATCAAGTAGATGCGGTAAATGAGGGTTTTAATATGTTGATAAAACACAATGGTTTTATTTTAGCTGACGTTGTAGGATTAGGTAAAACCGTGATTGCGGCAATGGTAGCGCAAAGATTTTTAATGGAAAATGGCAGAAACAATACCAAAATCTTAGTGGTTTATCCTCCAGCAGTGGAAAAAAACTGGAAAAATACTTTTAAATATTTTAATATTGATAAATACACCAAATTTATTACTAATGGTAGTCTTGATAAAATATTAACAGAACATCAAGATTATTGGAACAAAGAAGAATATGATTTAGTTATAGTTGATGAAGCCCATAAATTTCGTAATCATAAAACTGGGGCTTTTCAAAACTTGCAATTAATTTGTAAAAGTCCTAGAGTCAATCAGGGTTTAATTGCAGGTAATCAAAAAAAAGTAATTTTAGTATCTGCGACACCTTTAAATAATCGTCCAGATGATATTTTTTATCAAATCCAAATGTTTCAAGATGCGAGACAGTCAACTTTACCAATTACAAATTTAACTGCTTTTTTCAATCCTTTAATGGAACAGTATAAAACTTTGGAAAGATTTGAAGAATTAGATGTTAATAAACTGAGAATGATTTATGGAGAAATTAGAAGTAAGGTAATTGAACCTATTACCATTAGAAGGACTAGAACAGACTTAGGAAATATTATTGAATATAAATTAGATTTAGCAGCGCAAGGAATTATATTTCCTCAAGTAGAACCACCTCAAAAAGTGGAATATCTCATGGATGAAAAATTAAATGAGTTATTTCATAAAACTGTGATTTGTTTAACTGGTAAAGAACAACTTACATATAGTCGTTATCAAGCTATTGCAGGTTTAAATCCAGAAATTCAAAGTAAGTATTATGAAAATGCGGAAACAGTTTCTAAATCATTAGCATTTATCATGAAAACTCAATTAGTGAAAAGATTAGAAAGTAGTTTTTATGCTTTTAAAAAATCATTAACTAATTTTCAAAAAGCTACAGACAGAATGATTACTATGTTTGCAAATGATCAAATATTTATAGCACCTGATACCAATATTAATAAGTTATTAGATAAAGGTTGGAGTGAGGAAGAAATTGAGAAAGAAATTGAAAGACTAAGCGAAGAAAATCCTAAAAATCAAGTTTTTAAAAGTACAGATTTTAAACCTGATTTTATTGAAAATCTCCAAAGAGATGCCCAAATTTTAAGCGAATTGGTTGCAGATTGGAACGCGATAAAAATGATCCTAAATCAGATGTTTTTATTGCTAAATTAAATAATCTGTTTTTTGATAAAAACACCAATTTAGAAGGTAAGTTAGTTATATTTTCCGAATCTGAAGATACTGTTGATTATTTGTCCCAAGCTTTAAAAGCTAAATTTAGAAAAGATGTATTAGTAGTTTCCAGTGAAAATAGAAAACAGCTTTATGAGACCATTGTTACTAATTTTGATGCTAATTGTGCCGTAGATAAACAAGTAAATGATTATAGTATTATCATTACTACAGAAGTTTTAGCCGAAGGTGTAAATTTACATCGTTCTAATGTGATTATTCACTATGATACACCTTGGAACTCAACTAAATTAATGCAAAGAATTGGTAGAGTTAATCGAATTGGTACAAAAGCATCTGCTATTTATAACTATATTTTTTATCCTTCAGCACAGGGAGATTCACAAATTCAATTAAACAAAACTGCTTTCATGAAAATCCAGGCTTTTCATACTGCTTTTGGGGAAGATAATCAAGTATTTTCCACTGAGGAAATTTTAGATGAAGTTAAACTTTTTAGCGGAACCTATCAAGAAGAACAAGATGAAAGATTGAAATTTCTGTACTTTTTACGCAACTTTAGAAAAAAACATAAAGCTTGGTTTGATAAAATAACAAAAATGCCCTTAAAATCAAGAGTAGGAAGAAATTCTACCACGATTAAACAACCTGATTTGCAAAATGGCACAGTTGCATTTTTAAAGACAGACAAAAAGTTTGAATTTTATTGGATAGATAGTCATAACCAACCCAAAGAAATTACACCTTTAGCAGCATTTAAAATATTTGAAGCTGAGGAAAATGAAAAAAATGGCGAATTAATTCCTAATCATCATGATCATGTGAATAAAGCTATTGAATATTTTGAAAATCTTGAACATAAATTGCTACAATCACAAATAGATCCAGAAGCGTTAGGAGGGGTAGCGCAAAATGCTAAGAAGTTCCTGTCTCAAATTATCAATCATCCCAAAATTACGGAAAACCAAAAGGAAAATATTAAGAAAATTATCATTTTGATTGATATAGGAAAATACACTAATTTACCTGCTGATGTTGACAAGTTGCAAAGGAAAAAGTTAAAATTAGATACTGCTATTTTAGAAATTGATAAAATTGCCCAAAAATATAGTGTAGATTCATCCAATTTCCAAAAAGGAGACAAAAGAAAAGTTGAGAAACCAGTATTAATCATTTCTGAATCTTTTATGTAAAACAATATTTATTGTAGGTTGGGTTGAGGAACGAAACCCAACACACTGAATCTTTTATGTAAAACAATATTTATTGTAGATTGGTTGAGGAACGAAACCCAACACACTGAATCTTTTATGTAAAACAATATTTATTGTAGATTGGTTGAGGAACGAAACCCAACACACCCTATTATCCTTCCTGTTAATGTTGGGTTTCACTTCGTTCTACCCAACCTACAAAAATTAAATCAATATTTTTTCCATCATTAAAAAAAGTTCAGGGATTTTATTATGAAAAAACAACAAATTCAAAACCTATTTAATCAACGTTACAATCAAGCTACATGGAAGCAATTTTTAGGACAAGCATTTGCTAATGTTCAGTTATTATCAACTCCTGAAAATTTGACAGGTATTGATGATCATGTTGCTACTAATGCTCAAAAATTAGGCTATATATTACTTGATGAAAATGGTATTGATAGACAAATTGCCGTTTATGAAGTTACACTTGCACAGGGGATTATTTTAGAACGGAATCGCGTAGGATTAAGAAATTTATTGCGTAAATATTGGAAAAGTATTGATGCTGCTTTGATTGTTTATCATCATCCTCAAGATACAAATTGGCGGTTTACTTATGTTTCTGAATTAACAGGTTATGATGCAGATGGCGAATTTGTTCAAATTAAAACCGAACCTAAACGCTATACTTATATATTAGGTGCAGGTGAAAGTGTTAGAACTGCTGTAGAACGGTTTGAACGTATTATTAATAAAGGTAATAAAGTTAGTTTAGATGATGTCAAAGAGGCGTTTTCTGTAGAGAAACTTTCTAAAACATTTTTTGAGAAATATAAAGAACATTATAATAATTTCTGTGAATATATCATTTCCCAGCCTGGTATTTCTCAAACTGTCTTTCATGGTGATGACAAAGCTATTCGTGATTTTAGTAAAAAGTTATTAGGAAGAATTGTATTTTTATATTTTATTCAGAAAAAAGGCTGGTTGGGTGTACCAGAAAATGAAGATTGGGGAAAGGGTGATCATCATTTTTTAACTAATCAGTTTACAAGTTTTACTCATAAAGAACTTTTTTATCAAGATTTTTTATCTGTGCTGTTTTTTGATACTTTAAATACAAAACGCGCTAATGATTTATTTATTAAAAATCCATCTTATAAAATACCCTATTTGAATGGGGGTTTATTTGAGGAAGATCATCTAAATCATCGTAATTTAATTTTTCCTGATCATTTATTTGCAAATCTTTTTAACTTCTTTGATCAGTATAATTTTACTATTTATGAAGATGATCCTCTTGATCATACCATAGCTGTTGACCCGGAAATGTTGGGTCATATCTTTGAGAATTTACTAGAAGATAATAAAGATAAGGGTGCATATTACACCCCGAAAGAAATTGTCCATTATATGTGTCAGGAAAGTTTGATTGAATATCTGACTACCTATTGTCTGAACTATGATTTTTCTGATTTAGGGATTACTTTGATAGAAGAAACTCAAAAGGAATTGATTACACAATTCATCAAACAGAGAGAAATCAATATAGATATTCTCCAAAAATCAAGCAAATCAAAGGAATCCTCTAAATCATGGTTCAGACATTTGAATGTTGCATTGGATAATGTCAAGATTTGTGATCCTGCTATTGGTTCGGGTGCTTTTCCTATGGGTTTATTACACGAAATATTTACCGCAAAACAAACTTTACATACTTTTGAATTTGGAAATACGACTAATTTTAATGCTTCGTATGTCAAGTTAAATATTATCCAAAAGAGTATTTATGGAGTAGATATTGAACGCGGTGCTGTGGATATTGCTAGATTACGTTTTTGGTTGAGTTTAATAGTAGATGAAGATAAACCCAAAGCGTTACCTAATCTTGATTATAAAATTGTGGTGGGTAATAGTTTGGTGAGTAAGTTTGGTGATGATATTATTGATATTGATTGGGAAATGAAAGATGTTAAACAAGGAAGTATCTTGGTTGATGTTTACCAACCTCAAGAAATTTTAAGGAAAATTAGTGATAAGCAAAAGCAGTTTTTTAGTCCAGATAGCGATAAGAAAAAATTAGCTGCTGATATCCGTGATTTGAAAATTGATTTGCTGATAAGTCAATTACAATTGATGATTAAAACTAAAGGTATGGAAAATAAACCTACTGGTACGGGTAAAACTTTAACTAAGAACACGGAAATTTATTTACAAACTTTTGGTTGGAAACAAAATATTCAGAAACTTAACCAATGAAAAAATAATCCTGATGAGTCTCTTAATTTCTTTGATTGGAAGTTAGATTTTCCTGAAGTGATGAATCAGCAACTTGTGGAAGATGTGGGTTTTGATATTGTAATTGGTAATCCTCCCTATGGTGCAAAATTAAGTACATTAGATATTAATTTTTTTAAAGAAAAGTATCAAATAAAAACTTCTGAAACGGCTATTCTTTTTGTTGAAAAAGGTATTTCATTGAATAAAAAGAAGGGGATAAAAACATATATTATTCCCAAATCATTCACTTTTGCATCGAATTATTCAGATATAAGAGATTTTGTTAAAAAAGAAATTGCTTTGATTGCAGACTGTGGAAAAGCATTTGATAATGTAAAACTTGAGGCTTGCATTATTTCTGTCCACAAAGGTAAAATAATAGATAACTATAAATCAATCTTATTTAAAGCTGATAAATCTTTTGATTTTATGGGTAATATAAGTAAAGAATTAAAAACACAATTTGGGCTTTTTCCTAATGGAATTAATCATCTTGAGTTAATAATTGGTAATAACATTTTTCAAAAAAGTGATTTTTTAAATGATATTGCTAACAATACTAGAGGGGAAATTGGATTACAAAAACATTTAGTTACAGAGGGTAAATATGCAGTTATTGGAGGTAAGGAAATTAATAAATATGGAATCAGAAATATTAAAGGATATATTAATGATGCAAATTTAATTAGTGAAAAAGCAAGAATCAATAAAAATTCTGTAATTGTGCAAAACATTGTAGCGCATATTACTAAACCTTATGAACATATTCAAATTATTAGCTGTATTCCTAAACAAACTGATCTAATTTTAGTCGATACTATTAATCAAATTACCATTACAAAAAATGAGATATCATCTCAATATATTTGGTGCTTATTAAATTCAAAACTTGTAAATTGGTATGCTTATCTTTTTATATTTGGGAAAGCCGTTAGAACAATGCATTTTGATAGTCCTGTAACATCTCGTATTCCTATTATGTTAAGTTATGAAAATACCCAAAATATATTTATTAAAAAAGCAGAAAAAATTATAACCCTCAAATCTCAAGGTAAAGATACAACGACATTAGAACAACAAATAGACAACATGGTTTATAAACTTTACGAATTAACCTATGAAGAAGTAAAAATAATAGATCCTGAAAATACATTAACAGAAAAAGAATATGCAGACATAAAACTAGAAGATGTTTAGATCCCCGACTTCTTCGAGAAGTCGGGGATCTGAATGATATAAATAAATATGCTATAATATTAAATCATCACCAATATCACCGGAGATCAAAATTATATGACTCTCACAATTAACAACTTAGAAAAAATAGAACAAATATTAAAAGATGATGATAACGACTATCAAATAGAACTACAAGAAGGAAATATTTTAATTATGGGCCCATCGGATATAGAATCTAGTGAAATTGGCGCTGAATTAATTAGATTATTAGGTAATTGGATAAAACCTCGTAAATTAGGGCGAATATTTGACTCTAGCGGTGGGTTTATTATGCCAAATACTGATTTACGCGCTCCCGATGTTTCCTTTGTTTCTGCCTCCAGATTAAAACGTACAGTCAGAGATTTTGCTAAATTAGTACCTGATCTAGTAGTAGAAATTAAATCAAAAACTGATAGAGTTGCTAAATTAGAAGATAAGCTCAAATTGTTTTTAGAATTAGGTGCAAAAGTAGGAATTTTAATCAATCCTGATGAATTAACTGTTACCGTTTATCGTCCTCATGATCAAATGATCTTCTTAACAGAAGATGATAAATTAACTGTAGATGAATTATTTCCTGGTTGGGAAATTGCTATTTCCGAATTATGGCCACCTGTATTTGAATAGGTGTTTATACAGAACTCATATTTGATTTTTGAAAAAAAATCAGGTATTGTAGAGTGTGGTTCGGCAAGCTCACCAACCACGTCAGACTGCATAAATTATATCAATAAACCCTACGTATCTTGTATTATTGAGGATGTAAACCAGTATTTACAGCAGTTTTAGTGATTTTACCAATCACCAATCACCAATTACCAATTACCAACTACCAATTACCAAACTTAGTTAAAATAATCAACTAACCCCAAAACAGAAACCAGCCGAAAACTCATGGCAGATCAAATGCAGTGGACAAATGCCCTATCTACCCGTCCTTCCTTAGAAGCGGCTATTAACGATGTCGTAGAACAAGCAGTGGCATCTTTAACAGCACCAGCACATTTAGGGCTGGTATTCATTTCTTCTGCGTTTATGAGTGAGTATTCCCGGCTATTGCCTTTGTTGTCAGAAAAGCTGTCTGTACCTGTATTAATTGGTTGTAGTGCTGGAGGTGTAATTGGCAGGAAACAGGCTGGGAAAACGGAAGAAATAGAAGCAGAACCAGCACTGAGTCTGACTTTAGCCCACCTTCCCGGTGTAGAAATCCGGCCTTTTCATGTTGTGGTAGAAGAATTACCAGATTCCGATAGTTCCCCCAACGCTTGGATTGATTTAATCGGTGTACCACCCTCACCAGTACCGCAATTTATTTTACTATCTAGTCCTTTTGCTGGGGGAACTAATGATTTATTGCAGGGTTTAGATTTTGCCTATCCTGGTTCAGTGGTGGTGGGAGGACAGGCCAGCAGCGGGTTGATGAATGGTCGGGTGGGTTTATTTTATAATGATACTTTATATCGAGAAGGGACTGTAGGTATAGCTTTGAGTGGCAATATTGTATTAGATACTATTGTTGCCCAGGGATGTCGCCCCATTGGTGAACCGTTGCAAGTTACAAAAGCAGAACGAAATATTATTTTAGAGTTAGATGAAAAAGTACCTTTGGTGGTATTACGAAATTTAATTAATGATTTAAGTGAAGAAGATCGGAATTTAGCACAAAATTCTTTGTTTGTTGGTTTAGCAATGGATGAATTTAGGCTAAATTTACATTCGGGGGATTTTTTAATTCGTAATATTTTGGGAGTAGATCCCCATGGTGGGGCGATCGCAATTGGCGATCGCATTCGTCCCGGACAAAGGTTACAATTTCATCTCAGAGATGCAGAAGCTTCCGGCGAAGATTTAGAAATTTTACTCCAAGAATATCAAAATGAAAATGCTGGTGAACCTTCTCCCATCGGGGCTTTAATGTTCACCTGCTTAGGCCGAGGAACAGGACTTTATGGCCAACCGAATTTTGATTCTCAACTCTTTCACCGTTACCTCCATGATATCCCAATGGGTGGCTTTTTCTGCGGTGGTGAAATCGGTCCAGTCAGTGGTAGAACTTTCCTCCATGGTTATACTTCTGTATTTGCTATTTGTCGTTCTCTTGGGGAATAGGAGTCACCGAGTCAGGAGGAAGAAAGAATATTACCAATTACCAATTACCAATTACCAATTACCAATTACCAATTACCTACTTCCCAATTAACAGCGTACTATGATTATCAATTAAAGCTGTATTTCCATCATTAACTGCACTATATTCTTCGATATAACGACGGACATTAATGGGGAAGTGGGGATACTCTAACATTGCATCACCATCAGCAATAGTCGCCCAAAAGTCCCGTAGACCGGGGGCTAGTGTTTGTGCCTGTGCTAGTGGTAAATTCAAAGGAGGTAAAGTCAATAATTTAACTACAAATGGAAAAGAGCGATCGCCCATCCATTGCCGTGATAATGTTTGTAAATTGGGAAAATCTGGTACTGAATTAACCCGATGAGAAACAACTTGTAACCATTCTCTCCCTAATTCATCTCGGTTAAATTCTAATACCCGATAAGGATGGGGATAGCTAACTAAAGAACCGGTAGTAATATCATATATGCCTTCCTCACAAGCCACATCTTGAACGTGCAGATGTCCTGTAAATACTAATTTCACCCCATAGCGTTGTAACAATGCCCGCAGTTCGGCAGCATTTTCCAACATATAACGATTTGCCATCGGATGACGCGATTGGTTTGGTAAATGTTCAACTACATTGTGATGAATCATCACTAAAACTAATTCATCCTTAATGGTAGCTAATTCCTGTTCTAACCATTGGAATTGTTGACTATCTAACCGTCCTATTTGCTGATTTTGATCATTAAATGAGTTAGAATTAAGACCAATTAATCTAACTCCCGGTAATATCTGACGATTGTAATAATGTTGTTGAGGATTTTCATAACCAAATTTTTGGTAATAACTGGGAAAATCTACAAATGCAATTGATTGTTCATTAGCCATCAACACAGGTACATCATGATTACCAGGAACAACATAGGAGGGAAAAGGTAACTGAGATAACCTATTGGCTAACCAACGGTGATTTGCTGCTTCACCATGTTGGGTTAAGTCTCCAGGGATCAAGAGAAAATCTAAATCTAATTGGGTTAAATGTTCTAATACACTATCAAAAGCCGGAATACTCACTTCCACCAAATGAAAGCGACTAGGATGATCCCAGATGGTTTCAGGAAGTGCAATATGTAAGTCGCTAACGATAGCAAAACGAAAATTGAGTTTCATTGATTTTAAGAAAATGTTAAAAATAAAGTTGCAAAGATGGTTATTTTCAAAGTATAACCCTCAGTATGTATACCTGTGTAGGAATATTTAGACTTAATAATATTTGTATACATTTGTTTGGAATTGTGTTTTTTTAAGGAGAGCAAATTTTGTCACCTGTTCGAGTTCGTCAGCACGTTAACCCCCTTGCGCGGAAGTTCCAAACCCCAACCGCTTCTCCAGAATGGGGAAAGATTTACACACAACCAAACCTACCTTTACATTTAGATATTGGTTGTGCAAGAGGTAGATTTGTATTACAAATGGCACAAATAGAAGCAAATTGGAATTTTTTAGGGTTAGAAATTCGAGAACCCCTAGTAGTAGAAGCAAATAAAATCCGCGACGAAATGGGTTTAACAAATTTGCATTATGTATTTGCTAATGTGAATAATTCTCTTGTTTCCTTATTGTCAAGTTTACCCTTAGGAAGTTTACAAAAAGTCACAATTCAATTTCCTGATCCTTGGTTTAAAACTCGTCATGCAAAACGTCGGGTAGTACAACCGCAATTAGTCACAGAATTAGCCAATTATTTAACAGTGGGTGGTGTTGTTTTTTTGCAATCTGATATAGAATTTGTAGCCATGGAAATGTGCGATCGCTTTTATGAACATCCATCATTTGAAAAGCTAGGAACAACCACATGGTTAGATCAAAACCCCCTACCAGTCCCCACAGAAAGAGAACTGGCAACACAAAAAAAAGGTGAACCAGTGTATCGGGCTATATTTAGGAAAAAGTAATTGGTAATTGGTCTGGACTTACGCAAAACCTACTTCAAATACTGTCATTGCGACGTAAGGAAGCAATCTCAAACCCCTACATTTCGTTAAAATGCCTAAGTCCTATTGATAAAAGCAAGACCCACTATAATTAAACAAGTCGGCTTGAAAAAATTGCCTCAACGATAAATTTCAACGCCTACCTACTTACTCATCAATAAAATCCTCTCAAAAAAAGCGCAAAAAGAGAGTATTGGGGCTTGACAAAGGCGTTTAAATTTGTTATCATAAGTTTGATAAGGAAGAACCATCATAAATAACCTGGTAGAGGTTTAGCACTGCTAAACCCTTATATTAAGTAGTTGTACAAAAATATTTACAGTCATTGCGAGAGAAGCGAAGCAATCACAAGGTTTGAGATTGAGTCATTTCACTTCGTTCCATATGGCTAACGCCACGCTTCGCTAACGCAATGACATTGTGTAATTAATTCTGTTCATGTACTTAGTTTGTGCAAAAAAATTTTGAATTAATGTCACCCATGGCCTGATAATTTTGAAATTGTAATTTTGAATTAACTTAAATGTTTGTAGTTTCTAACATTGCTGTTAAAGTTCCTGGCACAACTGCAAATTTGGGACCTGGTTTTGATTGCATTGGTGCAGCTTTAAGGCTGTATAACGAATTTCACTTTACTACACTTGATGCTGATCAATTAATTATTGAAGCCTCTGGTACAGAAGCAGCAAAAGTGCAAACCGATGAAACTAATCTTTTATATCAAGCCTTTGTCAAGTTATACCAACATATAAAAAAAACACCCCCAGGGATAAAAATAGAGATTAAGCTAGGTGTACCTTTAGCGCGAGGTTTAGGGAGTTCGGCCACTGCTATTGTCGGGGGGTTAGTGGGGGCTAATTACTTGGCGGGTTCACCATTGTCTGAGTTAGAGGTCATGGAATTAGCGATCGCCATAGAAGGACATCCTGATAATGTAGTACCAGCCTTATTAGGTGGATGTCGTCTAGCCGCCACCAGCACCACAGGCTGGGAAATTTGTGATATTCCCTGGCATCGGGATATAGTTCCAGTAGTAGCAATTCCTAACTTTGAATTATCCACCGCCGAAGCCAGAGGAGTTTTACCCACACAATACAGTCGTGCAGATGCGATTTTTAATACTGCTCATTTAGGTTTATTATTGCGCGGTTTAGCCACCAATCGAGAGGAATGGTTAAAATCCGCCTTACAAGATAAGTTACATCAACCCTATCGTCAAACATTGATTCCTGGTTATGAGAGTGTCAATGAAGCTGCTATTACTGCCGGTGCTTATGGGATGGTAATTAGTGGTGCAGGCCCCACACTTTTAGCTTTAGTAGATACAACCAATGCCAAATCAGTAGGAACAGCAATGACAAATGCTTGGATGTCAAAGGGAATTAACTCTATTGTGCGATCGCTTCCCCTGGATACGCAAGGGGCAAGTATCATTTAGATTTTGGATTTTGGATTTTAGATTTTAGATTGGTAATTGGTTTTTCCTTGCCAATCACCCATTACCAATCACCAATTACCCATCATAATATATATGGAAAAAATTCAGTCAGAAATAGCAGCACTACAATCTCAAATTCAAATACTCCAACAAGAACGCGCTGCACTGACTAATCATCATGTAGAGTCTAGCGGAAATGATTCCACCCTAGCCATAGTTGAAGCCTATCGCCGTCAAGCCAGAGAAAACCCTCAATTATCTGCTGAACTCAAAGGCATAGATGATGCCATATCTTTTCTAGAACAGCAAATAGCTCAAAGAAAAGCCCATCTCAATAGATATCTACCTATATCAGTCCGCATATCCCAACAACAAGAACAGCTAGAAGCCGCTAAAAAAACTGCTCAAATGCACGCCGAACGAGTTAACGAACTAGCTGGGGAACTCGCCAAAGAAATTAAACTTCTCAAAACCTGTGCCGATGAACTTAGTCCCATGTACTGGCAAGTTTACTATAAACCTTTTATCACAGGCTTTAAGACCATTTCTGTACCTTACGTGCGTTCAGATTGTGAAGTGTGGACAATTGTCAACCGTATTGTTTAAGAATTTTAAATAACTTCATTGAAAATTTAATTGATCCTTAAGTTGGCAAATTATAGCTAAAGACAGCGATGTTAGTCGCTGTTTTTTTGTTGACGTTGCAAAAATTTACATTTAGAATAGATTCGTTGCAGATTTTAGTAAGTATTTATTACTAAAAATGCCTCAAATCCAAAATCTTCATAAGAAATTGTTTACAAACGTAACGATTCCTTAATATAATATAAACAAAAGCAAAACCGAAAATATATTGTCAGCAGTGATGAATGCCATAGAGTTTCCTTGGTTATCAGCCATCATTTTCTTGCCCCTAGTGGCAGCCCTAGCAATTCCTCTCATCCCTGATAAAGAGGGCAAAACCGTCCGTTGGTACGGCTTGGGAGTCGCACTCTTAGACTTTGCATTAATAATTTTTGCCCTATGGCAAGGTTACGACTTCCAAAGTTCCGCCTTGCAAATGACAGAAAGCTATGATTGGATACCCCAACTTAACTTTCACTGGGCTTTAGGGATTGATGGTTTATCAATGCCTCTGGTACTTTTAACAGGTTTAATCAATACTCTGGCAGTATTCGCGGCTTGGAAAGTAACCACTAAGCCGCGTTTATTTTATGCGTTGATGTTGGTGATGTATAGCGCTCAATTAGGCGTATTCCTCTCCCAAGACTTGTTAATGTTCTTCCTAATGTGGGAAATTGAGTTAGTACCCGTTTACTTATTAATTTCCATCTGGGGTGGAGCAAACCGCCGCTATGCAGCTACCAAATTTATTATCTATACAGCCGCAGCATCTATTTTTATTCTCGTAGCTGGTTTTGCAATGGCGTTCTATGGTGATAACTTCACCTTCAACATGACCGAACTGGGAATGAAAGAATATCCCAAAGTCTTAGAACTAGCTTTGTATGCAGGTTTCCTCATCGCTTACGGTGTCAAACTACCCATTTTTCCTTTACACACATGGTTGCCTGATGCCCACGGTGAAGCGTCTGCTCCTGGTTCAATGATTTTGGCTGGTGTCTTGTTAAAGATGGGAGGTTATGCACTCATTCGCTTTAACGTCGAAATGTTAACTGATGCTCATGTTACTTTTGCTCCAGTTTTAGCGATTTTAGGTGTAGTTAATATTGTTTACGGTGCTTGTTGTGCCTTTGCTCAAACTAACCTCAAACGCCGTTTAGCTTACTCTTCCATTGCCCACATGGGTTTTGTGTTAATCGGGATTGCATCTTATACAGAAATCGGTATTAGCGGTGCTGTATTACAGATGGTTTCTCACGGTTTAATTGCTGCTAGTTTATTCTTCCTCTCTGGTGTAACTTACGAACGTACCCACACCTTGATGATGGATAAAATGGGTGGCATGGCTAAGGTAATGCCGAGAACTTTTGCTCTGTTTACCATGGGTTCAATGGCTTCTCTCGCTTTACCTGGGATGAGTGGTTTTGTCGGTGAATTGATGGTATTTTTGGGTCTTGCTACGAGTGATGTTTATAGCTCTAGCTTTAAAGTAGTCGTCATCTTCCTCTCAGCAGTTGGTGTAATTCTCACACCTATTTATTTACTTTCCATGTTGCGTCAAGTGTTCTACGGCAATAAACATGAAGATTTACATTTAGATGCTGTAGTTTTGGATATTAAACCTCGTGAATTGTTTATCACTGCTTGTTTAATAGTCCCCATCATTGGTATTGGTTTCTATCCTAAGATGATTACACAAGCCTATGATGTAAAAACAGTGGAAGTTGCGGCTCATGCTCGTCAAGTTTTACCAGTTATAGCTCGTCAAGAACCTACCAACTTGTACTCACAAATTTTCACCACACCAGCATTAGCTAATTCTGAAGTAGTTAATATAGTTGAGTAATTATCAAGCCTCATCAGGGTGCTGTAGTAAATCTTAAATATGAGGGGAATTAGGGGTGGTTTGTGTAAACTACCCTTAATTTTTTACAACTAGCCAACGATGGAAGCTGTTGGTTAATATAGCAGGAGACAGCACTTCAACTTGGCTCAGTAACCGGAAGCAGGAGAAAAAGCCTTGTTACATATATGTTTCAAGGATTCATAATGTTCTAATTATCCTGGCTACAGCTATAGCTAATCAGAATTAATCAAACGCAGATGAACGCAGATAAACGCGGATGGAATACAGATAAATTTGTACGGGTGAACTGCTGTTCGCCCTTTCTGCTATATGTCCTAATTAGGGGTTGGTGAAAAAGTCTTTCCGTGGAGGCAGGTAAAAGGCAAGAGTTTGGGCTATCTGTCATCCCCAAATTTTTGGATTTCTCCGACCTAAAATCTTGCACCTATTTTCCTGTTTATTAGCCTCAAACCTTTGATATATTTGGGTTTTCGGTTTTTTCAGCAAACCCTAATTACTCATATAGACTTTTATTCCATGCAGTAATAAACCTAATCCCCATCCTAACATGGGGTAAATTGCCCAAAAATATCCAGGACTGACTACTAGGTTTAAAATTACTAAAAAAGCATTAATGGCAATAAAAATAAGTAGATGAGATTTGAATGCTTTCTGCTGTTGACTATGGGACATTTTTTCTTGCTTCACTTCTACATTTTTTGTTAACCATTCTTGTTCCGCAGCTTGTAGAGACTCGGACGAAACACCTAATTCTGATGCTATTTCGATGATTTGTTCCCTGGTATATTCTCCCTGTTGTTTGCGTCTAAAAGCTACTTCGAGAATTTGCTGCATTTCCTCTGAATTGTAAGTCATTATCAATACCTAAAATGGTAAAAAATTATTTTGAATTTGTAGACACACAAACTTTAAAAATATATTTGCCTAGAGACAAACTTTATCTCTAAAAAATAATTGATGTAGTATTTAAAAAGACAAATTTATGAATATAGAACTCCTATTTAATTTGTGATAGCTTGCGTGGTGTAGCCATACAAATTCCCTACACAAAAAGCTCTCTGGGTAAGGGTTTAGCATTGCTAAACCCCTACAAATTATAATTTTTACGTCCTAATCACTATTGCACCGCTACCATTAACCAAGCACAAACTTGACTATGATTCATGTTTCGAGTTTTTCTTAATGCCTCATTCAATAAAGAAATTTGTAACCCCGGTAATACTTGAGATTCAGTGATTCTTCGACTACCACCATTTTCGATAGTAAAAGGGATGATCTCGACATTTTGAACATCGAGTACCCAATACTCCGTTATGCCTAAATCTTCATATATGAGCCGTTTTTCCCCTTTATCATCTGCAAGGGAACTATTAGCAACTTCAATAACTAAATCTGGAACTGGATAAATATCTAAATTTATCACAGCAGTTCCATAGGGAATAGCATTTGCTTTTTCACCTATGTAATAAGAAACATCTGGTTGTAATTCTTGAAATCCAGTTTTTCTATAGGTGCAATTATCTTTGCTATTAAAATTAATACCCTTAATTGTCGCAAATAGATTAACAGCAAAAATAATAATACTATGATCGCTGGCGTGATCATTTCCAATTGGTGGCATTTCTATCCTCATTTTACCGTTATGATAATAGGATTTGGCTTTTTTATATGCAGGATTATTAATTATTTGTATATATTCGTCCCAAGTTGCTGTTACCCAAGTGTCAGTTAGTAATTGAGTTTGCATTGTAGTCATCCTGAATATTTCACTGATTTGACTAATCCCCTATTACCCATTAAGGTTTGACCACTAATTGAAAAGAATTTAAAAAGCCGATGACTGTTTTTTCTAAACTCTCATGCTGTTTTTTAGAAACAATGCCCATGACTTTATATAATCTATCATGAGCGACAAACATTCTTGTTTTTGTAACTTTGCCTATGGCGTTGACATATTCAATTTCTCTGCCAGGATGAAAGTTAGAACTGCGAATGTTACGCTGATTTAGTAATCTACTTTGGGTAGTTTTTAGTTCCATATATTGGGCTTCATCCATGATTTTCTGAGGACTATTCATTTGTGCATAGCTATCAGGAAATTCATTATAGGTGACTATATATGCGGCTTCTTGCTGTGGGGGTTGGGCTAAAAATATTTCTAATTTAATTTTGCCCATGTGGGTTTTTTGAATTTGGGTTTTTTGTTGGTGTTTTCCGGGCATGAGAACTGTAAATCGTCCATCTGGAGCGGTAAATTTTCTCCATTTTGGTTGAACTATTTGGGGAACAATAGGTTTTTTCTCTGTGGTTTTGGGTTTGGAAGAATTTACGGCTAATCCAGGATTACTACTGGAGAAAAGTGTAATGGCAATCAGAGATAGTAAAATTTTGCTATTCATAATTTATAAAATTCACAGATGTTATTTTTCAGGATCTACGCCTAAAACCGATATTTCTCGCAGGGGTTTAGCACTGCTAAACCCTTACATTTTAGTTGTGTAACAGGTTAGTATGGTTAGTTTATACAATGCGTAAGTTCTAGTTATAACCTAGAAGCACACAAAGCCGCACCAATTAATCCTACTTGTTGGTTAAGAATTATGTGAACAGGGATTTCTGCGAGTAAAGAACCCATTCTGCCTTTCTGAAGAAAATTTAACATAAAACTACCATTTTGCATTAATGGCAGGATTTTAGGGGCAATACCACCAGCGATGTATAGTCCGCCATAGGGCAATAGTTTGAGGGCAAGATTGCCGGTTTCTGCACCGTAAGCGGCAATAAATAATTCTATGGTTTGTTCAGAAAGGCGATCGCTTTTTTGCAATGCTGCACTACCAATAAATGCACCAGGATCAACTGTTTTTTCGGGTTTGTCTGCTTCTTGTTCCCAAGTTCTCACTGCTTGGGCAATTTCTGGAGATTCAGTAGCTATTTGTTGAGAGCTTTGCTCACCGTAGGTATCTCGCAAAAATTGGTAAATAGATGTAATTCCTAACCCGGAAACTACTCTTTCTACAGAAACTCTATCAATATTATGTTTATCTAAAATATATTTTAATAATTTAAATTCTAAGTCATTGCGAGGGGCAAAATCTGCGTGTCCACCCTCGGAAGGAAAGATTTGATATTGATTTTCTTGTTTGATTAAAAATCCTTGACCTAAACCTGTTCCTGCACCAATTACAGCCATAGGTGCTGCTGGTTGATATTTACCAACTTGTAAGGTGAGTAAATCCTCTTTTGTTAAGCCAAAAATACCATAACCAACAGCCGCAAAATCATTAATTAAAGAAATGGAAACAATGCCCAATTCTTTACTTAACCTATCTGTATCGAGAAACCATGATAAATTGGTTAATTTGGCGGTATTTCCCACTACTGGACCTGCGATCGCAAAACAAGCTTTTTCAGGTGTTGTAGAATTGGCTGTATGCAAAAACTTTTGTACAATTGGCACTAAATCGGGAAAATCCCCACTAGGAAAACTCTCCGCATACAGAGTTTCTACACCTACTGTTTCTGAGAATTCCACTAATTGTAAAATCGTTTTTGTACCGCCGATATCTCCCGCTAGTAGTAATGTCATAAAATTTATCAGTTAATAAGTTACTTTTGCTGAGTTATTGTGAGTTGGGATTTGCCAAAAATCCCGATTCTAGATTTACACAAATCGCACTACTTCCTCAATTTTTGTTAAATGGGAAGTATCTCCTTTTAGTTCTAGCAACCATTCGGTATCTTGACGGACAAGTTTTACTAAAGAACATAAAGAAGCTTTAACTTCTGTTTTGGCAATGTCTCCCACTAATCCCATTGCTGCACCCAAGACAGAAGCCCCATGTGCTACCAATAAGATATCATGGGGAGAAAATTCCGTAGATAGACACCTAGCTGTTTGTCCTGAACGTTCCCGCACTTTTTCATGGGTTTCAGGATATTGTGCAGCTATGCGTGATGTGTAGCTAGTATCAATTCTGGGAAATAATTCAACTAAGTCCGAAATTGGTAGTTTTTCTGGTTCTTCGGTCATCCATTCGGGATTTAGCCATTCACTCAAACCTATTTCTAGTTTAATCTCTAAATCCAAAACTTCAGCGATCGCATTGGCAGTTTGAATAGTTCGCAAAAATGGAGAAGCAAAAATATAACGGATTTTTTGCTCTTTGAGTCTTTGTGCTAACTGCTGCGCCTGGATCATACCATCATCTGATAATGGAGGATCATACCGTCTTTCGGCGGTAAGAAACCAATCAGGATTTACAAAGTCGAGACGGTTAGCGTGTCTTGCTATCCAAACAATTTGACCCATGGATAAAATACAAATGTTAATTTTTGTTATGGGTTCATAATACGATACTTTGCAAACCTTTGACTAATCTTTCTATACCTGATTTCGCCGTATCTGCTTGTAATGCACCATAAGCAACCCGTAAATAACAACCATCTTCCATCCCAAAGGTTGTTCCTGGAATTACCGCAACTTTATATTCTTGAATCAGTTTTTTTACTAATTCTAAATCATTAATTTTAGTATGCACTTTGATGAAAAAGTAAAAAGCCCCATTAGCAACAGTAATAGTACATAAATCTTGTACAGATTCTAGTGCATTAATTACCATTTCTCGAACTTTGCCAATTGTACTAATATTATCTTTTAAATAATCATATTCTACCTGTAACGCCCCCAAAGCTGCATATTGAGAAATCACAGGTGGACAAATTAAAATAGTATCTTGAACTTTTTTCACAGCAGTTAACAAATGTTGGGGAATGACCATATAACCAATTCGCCAACTAGCAAAGCCATAAGCCTTTGATAAACTGAAAAGAGAAATTGTATATTCATTACTTCCTGCAAATGCCCCAGGAGAAATATGTTTCACTTCATTATAAGTAAAATATTCATAAGCTTCATCACTAATATGATAAATTCCCCTGTCTCGACAAATTTGATTAACTTGTTTTAATGCTGATTCTGAATAAACTACACCTGTAGGATTATTGGGAGAAATCGTCACCACAGCACGGGTTTTTGATGTAATTGCTTTAGCTATAGCTTCATGAATTAACTGATAATCCCTATCTGTTGGTACTAACACAGGTTCACAACCCGCCATTTTAATTGCCATTTCATGATTAAAATAATAAGGAGTATTTAAAATAATTTCATCACCAGGAGAAGTAATTGCTAAAATAGCATTTATAAACCCCATATTGCTACCTGCTGTCACCACAATAGCGTTCTCTTCATTAATATCAATCCCATTAAATTTTGATAATTTTTCTGCCAATACTGTTAATAATTCAGGAATACCTACCACCGCTTGATAAAGATGATTTTTGGGTTCAGAAAAGAATCTTGGTAATAGTTCAATAGCTGTTTCTGGTGGTTGATAATGAACCACACCTTGTCCTAAAGAAATTGTCCCAGGAGAGTTTTTAATTAATTCTCCCACAACGGGAATAATTGGAGATTGTACCTCATTCATCCGCGAAAAATTGTAATTCATAATTTATAATTATTAAATCATCAAGAACTTAGATAAACATAATGTAGGGTAGGCAATGTCCACCAAAAATATTATATAGTAGATTTAAGGTTTATGACGTAATAGATTAAAATTCAATCACAGTCAGAATCACGGATTAGATGGATTAAAGGATTTCACAGATTAAAATTCAATTTTGAAAATTATCTTATAAAATTGGTGTACCTCATTTACTTTAAAAGTGCTGTATAATAATTATAAGTAATTTAAAAATATATATAGCGATCCTAAATAAGAGGTGAGGATTTTACCCATTTTTCTTCCTCTGTGATCTCTGTGCCTCTGTGGTATGGCTAACGCCACGCTTCGCTAAAGTAAAAAAATCCCGTTCAAAACTCAAATAGGAGTCCTATATATTTAAGGTAAGGCTATAAGATCCCTGACTTCTTTGATTTATTCTGTCTATAAATTAGAAAATGATAGTCCAGGAACAGTATACTTTTGTGTTCCCGTAGCGTGCCGAAGGCCTGGTGCAGTTTCCAAAAGATGAACAACTTTATCAAAGAGTATTTGCTGAATCTCAATTATATTTCTATCGTCACCGCAATAGATTTAGTGATTGGCAAGTAATAGTAATTTATCCGTGAAACACTAAACTATTTCTGATGACAAATTGGCGGTTATGGTAGGGGTTTAGGAATACTAAACCCTGATATAAATTTCAATCACTTAACGGAGGAGGAAAACGAATATCAGCATTAAATTGGGAAATATTCATACTTTGATAAATTGGTAAAACATATTCTAAATTTTCGTGAGGACGGGGAATAATATGATGAGAAAGTATTTCACCACCATTGACAGTTGATACGGCTAATAATCCCTTGGCAACTGCCACATTTACCTCGCCCACGTCGCCACGAATTAGTACCGTAATTCGTCCTAAATCAGTGTTTTCATAACCCACAAAAGTAATCTGCGCCGCTTTACACATTGCGTCTGCTGCTTCCACTGCGGTAGGTACGCCATACACTTCGATCATTCCCAATGCTAATGTCAATTTCCCTCACTCTCCTATAAATCTATTGATAATTTTCTGGTATCCCAACCGTTGATAAACCAGCAATTGCTTTCAAATTTTGACAACGAATTAATTCGCTAAAATTTAAGCCAGAACGCCCTTCTATTTTCCCTACTGCTTCAATCCCACTTAACAAATGTTCTGCTGCTTCTGTTTCCGAATAACCCCTTCTTTGGGCGATTTTAATAGCTGCTATATCAGCATTTAATTCTGATTCCTGGGATTTATTCATTCGCCAAATTCGCATCCCTGCTACAGCAGTTAATCCTCCAGCTATCACCATACCTACCATATCAGATTGCACCGCTTCTACTATTCCTCCCGCCAACCCAGCTAACACCACACCTTGATAAATATTCGGTTGCAACCATTTTACACCAGTGACCCAAGATACCATCTGCAACAGAAGTAAATCTCGTTGTGGCTTGGTTAAACGTCGCCACAAATCAAAATTAATATATATTGGTCTTGTTTGACTAAAAGGTAGGGGAAAAGCAGCATCTATTACTTGCGGTTGTTCAGGTTTACTAACGATTTTCGTCATCATCCGTCCAGAAGCTGGCATGATATCTAACAAGCGACGAATTTCAATATTTGGTTCCATAGTGTCAATTATTAGTCATAATTAAGTATATGAAGTGACTGATAAAATTACAGTTTATATTTATATGGATGCTTTTGATCCCAATCCGCCAGAATGGACAAATCAAGCCATACACGCCTATCAATTTCATTGTCCCAAATGCCACGCTGGTAGTCGGGAAGCTGTTAATGTGTGGTTAAATAGGCGATCGCCCGTAACTACCCCAGATCGTCGTCGTAAATGGCAAGAATTTTATCATTGTCATTGCGGTTTTGTCTGGTGGGCTTGGAGTAATGATAGACCACCAACAGATTTATCTAGTCAAAAATCACCCTAATTTTATCACGATTAGATCCCCGACTTCTTCAAGCAGTCGGGGATATATATTCCGAACTACAGGAAAAAATCATTTATGTTAGCATTTTTAAATCAGCAAATAGCCATCTTCAATAAATTGTCTTAGGTTATCTCATGTTAACTAACATTACTGAAAACCAGACTCCAAGCATAGAAATTATCCCTGAATGGCAACCCACCCCACCACCAACTGATTTAATATTTGATGATGGAGTTCCCTTGGAAAGTTATCGCCACCGCATCGCCATGAATGTTTTAATAGATTCTTTAGAACAAGCATGGTCAGATCGCAATGATTTCTTTACTGGTGGTAATATGTTTATTTATTACAGCAGTAAACAAGCTAAAAATAATGATTTTCGTGGCCCAGATTTTTTTGCAGTTCTCAATGTTGATGGTGATAGATCCCGTCAAGGTTGGGTAGTCTGGGAAGAAGAAGGACGTTATCCAGATGTGATCATTGAATTAATGTCTCCTTCTACTAAAAACGTAGATTTAGGATTCAAAAAGAATCTTTATCAGAACACATTTAAAACTAGAGACTATTTCGTTTACGATCCTTTTGATCCCAATTCTTTGGAAGGTTGGCATTTAAACGATAATTCCTATCAACCTTTAATTCCTAATGAAAAAGGTTGGTTATGGTGCGAAACTTTAGGATTTTGGTTAGGAAATTGGGACGGAACATTCAGCAGACAAACCACCACTTGGTTAAGATTTTATGACCAATCAGGTAACTTAGTCTTATTACCAGATGAAGCCGCACAACAAAACGCCGAAACTGAAAGACAAAAAGCTGAATCTGAACGCCAACGTGCAGAACAAGCAGAACAAGCAAGAACAGAAGCAATACCCAAATTATTACAAATGGGTTTGACTCTAGAACAAATTTCCCAAGCTTTAGGCTTATCCTTAGCAGAAGTACAAGAAGCTGCCAAAGAAACAACAGCATAAAAAAATGTAGAGACGTTCTATAAACAATCTCTACACTTTTAATTTTTAATTCTGTAGGGGTTTAGCACTGCTAAACCCTAACTATTTAAATGATTCTAGAAACTGAAGGTAGTCCGTAAAGTACCAACATACTCAGTTTTATTATTGTCGTTATGCTCAGGATTGAATATTACCAACACACCAGGAGTAACAAGAATGTTGTCAGAAAGCTTCATCTTGTACAAACCTTCTAAATGGTAAGAAGTACCAGCGTCAGCAGTAACGCCTGTACCTTTACCACCAGTGAGTTTAGGTGGTTGACCGAAGATTAGACCCAGAGTATTACCTTCTTTACCAAAGTCTCTAATAGCCAAAGTACCAGACCAGTACCAAATATCTGCACTTCTGGTAGTCCCTGTTAGAGAACTAGCTGAAGTATAACCACCCCATGCACCTAATACAATCTTAGCACTGGGCTGGAAAGTAAATTGCACACCGTAGTTATTGGATTCAGTTTTGTCAGTTGTAAAGGGACTGTTAGCTTTGTTGGTACCTGTACTACCAAAGAGACTGGGAGTTATAGCTGATATGGCAGCTGCTGTAGGTGTTGCTGGTATAGCAGCAGCGCCATGAAAATAAGAGTGGGCGTAGGTTAGACCCACATTGAAAGCTGGATTGGGCTTGAATGCTATCTGACCAAAGATGGTGTTACTGCCATCAAATAAACCAAAATTAGAACTGGGGTTAGCAGCATTATTTGCTCCTTGAGCAAAGTAAGCTGCACTGAAGGTAAGTTTATCACTAGGTTTAACATTAACAGTTATACCAGCACCGTCACCAGCTAGACGATAGATGGGGCTGAAACGTCCGTAGCGAGATAATGCACCTGAACCGCTGCTTCTAAAATCAGGGTTGAAAACATCAAGGTTCTCGTTCAACTCACCACCAACAGCATCAACTTTAACGTTGATTTTATCGCTTAAATTGAAGGCGTAGTTGAGTTTGTCAATAGCTACAGCATTAGCACTAGGACTAGCACCATCATGACCTAAACGAGTCATGTTAGTACCTGTAATACCACCGCCAGTACCGCCACCATTTTGGATGATATTTCCTGCATTCAACCGTGTTTGCAATTTATCTGTACCCATGAAGCTGCTTTCTAAGGTCAGACGGACACGGTTACCAAAGGTGGTATTAGAATCTAAATCTGTTCTTCCTGCTGCGGTTGTAGCTGCTCTTTTGTCTCCAAAAGCTTGAGATACGGTGAAAATAGCCTCACCTTTGAGTTTAGTGGTGGTGGAGAATTGGTTTGCTTCTAATTCGCTGGTACGAGCTTCTAGTGCATCTACTCTACCGCGCAGAGTTGCCAATTCAGCAGAATATTCTTCTTGCAAACGCTGTAAGGTGGCTAAATCTTCCTTGCTCACCATATCAGCAGTAGCAGTAGCAATGAGTTCGTTAACGCGATCTAAACAGGCGTTCAAACCAGCCGCAAATTCATAACGACTCAAAGCACGATTACCACGGAATGTACCATTAGGATAACCAGCGATACAACCATAGCGTTCAACTAAGGATTGTAATGCTTGAAACGCCCAATCTGTGGGTTGTACGTCGGAAAACTGAGAAACGGATGTTACTTGACCCAAGCTATTTTCTTGGGAAAGTTGAGAAACGCTAGTTACTTTTTCGTTAGCTTCGCCAGCAAAAGCACTGTTACCAGCCAATAAAGTTAAAGCGATCGCAGGGCTAACTTTGAAGATATTCCAAAAAGCTTTTTTCATAAATTTCAATCTCTCTCACACCTAATACGAATCCAGCTTATGAAAAATTCCAGTCTAAGGAATTTACACATAAAATGTTCTGTAATTATTCTATAGCATAAATGATATTTAACACAAGTCAAAATCAAAATTTTTATACTAGGTTATTATTTGTTTATTATTTGGTAAAGATAAAATTATACTATGGTTGCCAATTAAAAGCTTGATATATGAGGCCAATTCCTGTAAAATCAATACCCTAATTAGCTTACGAGTAAGGAGTGTTAAAGCGTAATTTCCTAGTTTATAAAAATACAAAAAGTCTTTGATTTCATATCCCAATGTTTTCAGACTCATTTGTAAATAGACATCACAAACAGCGGTATTCGCAGATTTAATTTTGGACTAACGGACAAACAAAATGGACAGTATTGGACTCGAACCAACGGCCTCACCCATGTCAAGGGTGCGCTCTAACCAACTGAGCTAACCGTCCGTAATCAGATTATCTGTAGAGTATCCTGGCTTTTGGGTAAATATGTTAAATTACCTCACCTTTGTGATTATGGCAGATTATACAAATTAAGTCAAGGAAATTGTATTCAAAGGTATTTAGCAGCTTAAGAGGTTATAACAATTCTGTATGAAGATGCACATAATCAGACCTCCCTGTAGTTATCTCTTGTAAGAGGGAAGGGCAACGCCAGGAGGTAATAAATATAAGCGGCCTCAGATAAAATTGGTATTAGGTTAATATTATTATTCCAATATCACTTCTCTATAGTCTTTTAGTTGATGGAGTTAAGCGGAATCGAACCGCTGACCTCTTCAATGCCATTGAAGCGCTCTACCAATTGAGCTATAACCCCATGAAACTTATAAAATCGAGCTTTTTAAGTTTTTTATCTAGATCTTATACAATTATCATAACCTTTGATATTATCCAAGGTTATGGAAAATAAGTCAATAAAAATATATTAAGAAATGTTAATGAAGGAGACAGGAGGACATTTAGAGGGGGATTGAAACCTACCTCCTCACCCAAATGGCTGTTAAAATATGCCAGTTAAATCTGCTTTATGCCTTTTGTGACTGAAAGAATCAGCTAAGTCAGACTAAAATAAACCCGGCCAGTTAACCTTTGCTGGAGTTCTCAACACAGGAGGTTTAATTTTGACAAAGCTGAAAATTGGTATTAATGGATTTGGTCGCATTGGTAGACTTGTATTACGCGCTGGTCTGACCAACCCCAATATTGAATTTGTCGGTATTAATGATTTAGTTCCCCCTGATAACCTTGCTTATCTCCTCAAGTATGATTCTACCCATGGTAGATTGAAAAGCAAAGTTGAAGCTAGAGAAGATGGTATAGTGATTGGCGATCGCTTTATTCCTTGTGTATCTATGCGAAATCCCGCAGAACTACCTTGGGGTAAATTAGGTGTGGATTATCTTGTGGAATCTACAGGACTTTTTACAGACTATGCTGGGGCAGAAAACCACCTCAAAGCCGGTGCAAAACGAGTTGTAATTTCTGCACCTACAAAAGAACCAGAAAAAGTCAAAACCATGGTCATGGGTGTAAATCATCACCTATTTGACCCCGCCAAAGATTTGATTGTCTCCAACGCCAGTTGTACTACAAATTGTTTAGCCCCCATTGCAAAAGTCATTAATGATAACTTCGGTTTAGCGGAAGGGTTAATGACTACAGTTCACGCTACAACAGCCACCCAGCCAACGGTAGATGGTCCCAGTCGCAAAGATTGGCGCGGTGGAAGAGGTGCGGGTCAAAATATAATTCCCTCCGCTACAGGGGCAGCTAAAGCTGTAGCTTTGGTATTACCAGAATTGAAAGGTAAATTAACAGGAATGGCTTTTAGAGTTCCTACTCCTGATGTCTCCGTCGTTGACCTCACCTTCAAAACTACAAAATCTACGACATACAAAGAAATCTGTGCAGCTATGAAAAAAGCTGCGGAAGGTGATTTGGCTGGTGTATTGGGTTACACTGATGAAGAAGTAGTATCTACTGATTTTCAAGGTGATTCCCACTCCAGCATTTTCGACGCAGGTGCAGGAATTGAACTCAATACCAATTTCTTCAAAGTCGTCTCTTGGTATGACAACGAATGGGGTTACTCCAACCGCGTCGTTGATTTGATGTTGTCAATGGCCAAGAAGGAAGGATTGATTTAGGTGACAGGTAATGGGTAATGGGTAATAGGTAATGGGTAATACTTTTTTCCAATTACCAATTACCAAACCAGGGCTTAACGGGGTGTGCTGCTTTATCGTTACTCCCTAGATAACTTATGCGTCGCACTAAAATTGTTTGTACTATAGGCCCAGCTACATCTACACCTGAGAAGTTAGAAGCTTTGGTGCGGGCGGGAATGAATATGGCGCGGTTGAATTTTTCCCATGGCGCACATGAAGTTCACGCCCAAGCTTTTCATCATCTGCGACGTATCAGCAAGGATTTACACAGACCCATTGCTGTTATGCAAGATTTGTGTGGGCCAAAAATTCGGTTGGGGAAATTACCACCGGAAGGGTTAATGCTGGAAGCTGGAACTGAGGTGACTTTTCTTTTACAAGAGAAGGGTGAAAATATTGATGAGTTACCTTTACCTCTACCAACATTATTCGCCATGATGCGATGTGGTGAACCGATGCTAATTAATGATGGTCGGGTGAAATTAACCGTTACCAGTCGTGACGCTGATAGAATTAACGCTCATGTGAATATTGGCGGCTTGATTTCTTCTCACAAAGGTGTAAATTTACCCGCAACTCCTTTACCTGTAAGTTCAATTACAGAAAAGGATTTAATGGATTTGCGATTTGGGATACAATTAGGAGTAGACTGGGTGGCAGTTTCCTTTGTGCGATCGCCCCAAGACCTCGAACCCGCACGCCGCATGATTGAAGGTGCTGGCTCAAAAATTCGTCTCATTGCCAAAATCGAACGGGCTGAAGCTGTAGAAAACCTAGATCAGATCCTCGAAGTTGCCGACGGCATCATGATTGCCCGTGGTGATTTAGGAGTAGAAGTACCCATTTATCAAGTTCCGCTCATTCAAAAAGAAATTGCCCGTCGTTGTAATCAAGCTGGTAAACCCGTGATTACAGCTACCCAAATGTTAGAGTCCATGATTAGCGCCCCCGACCCCACCCGCGCTGAAGCAACCGATGTTGCTAACTCGATTTTAGATGGTACAGATGCAGTCATGCTATCTGGGGAAACAGCAATGGGTGAATATCCAATTGCCGCAGTCCAAACCATGCACAATATCGCCTTACAAACAGAAACCGTACTTCAAGAAGGACAAAGACATTCTTGGACTCCGACAGCGGGTAGTTTAACCGTTACAGAATCAGTATCTCAAGCAGTATGTCGTATTGCTTATGAGACTGGCGCTAAAGCCATTTTGTGTAATACCACATCAGGAAGTACCGCTAAACTAGTTTCTAAATATCGTCCCAGTACCCCCATTATTGCCCTCACCTCTGACTGTACCGCCTACCGTCAATTAGCATTATCTTGGGGTGTAGAACCACTACTAATTCCACCTGTTCACAATGCTGAAGAAATGTTTGTGAATGTAGTGGATACCGTTGTAGATAGTGGTTTAGTAGAACGGGGAGACAAGGTTGTGATTACCTCTGGTGTCCCCATTGGTACACCAGGAACAACAAGTTTAATTAAAGTGCATTCTATTGGACAGCCAATTACGGCATGACGCATCTAAAATGGGATTGCGTAATGGGTAATTGGTAATTGGTAATTGGTAATTGGTCATTGGTAATTGGTGATTGGTGATTGGTGATTGGTAATTCGTAAAGATTATTGTTGCCTAACAACTGACAACTGACCACTGATAACTAACCACTGACCACTGACAACTAACCACTGACAACTAACCACTGACAAAGGAGTATGTGATGCCTAAAAACTTACTAGAAGCACTACGGGCAGTAACCGTTGTGGTAGCGGATACCGGAGATATCCAATCAATTGAACAGTTTAAACCTCAAGACGCTACTACCAATCCTTCATTGATTACTGCGGCAGCACAAATGCCGGAATATCAGGATATTGTTGATCAAACTTTACTCAAAGCTAAAAAAGACGCTGGCGCTGGTGCTAGTCCAGCACAGGTGGTATCTCTGGCTTTTGACCGCTTGGCGGTATCCTTTGGATTAAAGATTTTGCAAATTATCCCCGGTCGCGTTTCTACAGAAGTAGATGCTCACTTATCTTATGATACAGATGCTACTGTAGCTAAAGCACGGGATTTGATTGGTCAATATAAAGCTGCTGGTGTTGCTAAAGAGCGCGTTTTAATTAAAATTGCTGCAACTTGGGAAGGAATCAAAGCGGCGGAAATTTTGGAAAAAGAAGGTATTCACTGTAACTTAACTTTACTATTTGGACTGCACCAAGCGATCGCTTGTGCTGAAGCTGGTATCACTCTGATTTCTCCCTTCGTGGGTCGGATTCTTGACTGGTATAAAAAAGATACTGGACGGGATAGCTACCCCTCCGCTGAAGATCCAGGAGTATTATCTGTAACCACCATCTATAACTACTATAAGAAGTTCGGCTACAAAACCGAAGTTATGGGTGCAAGTTTCCGTAATATTGGTGAAATCACTGAATTAGCTGGTTGTGATTTACTAACAATTTCTCCTGGGTTGTTAACAGAATTGCAAAACACCGTTGCCGAATTACCCCGCAAATTAGATCCTAGTAAGGTAACAGGTTTATCAATTGAGAAAATCTCTGTTGATAAAGCAACTTTTGATAAAATGCACGCTGCTGACCGTATGGCTTCTGATAAACTTGCAGAAGGTATTGATGGTTTTACTAAGGCTTTAATTTCCTTGGAAAAACTATTAGCTGAAAGATTAGCTAAGTTAGAAAGTCAAAAAGTAACAGCTTAATAATTGGTGATTGGTAATTGGTAATTGGTAATTGGTAAATATAGAGGTTTCCGCTCTTATGAGGTACATCATAGCCCCCTCATCGCTTGCGGGGAGGGGGTTGGGGGTGGGGTTCTTGTATTTAACTCAGCCGAGAACCGCTATAATATCGGTTGGGATATAGACTTTTACGAAATTACCAAAAACCTAAATTTGTAGGGGTTTAGCAGTGCTAAACCCCTACCCACTTTTAAGTAGTCGTGCAAAATAAATTTTATATTTTGGAGGGGGAACAGGAAGGATCAGATAAGGAATACAGAGATTTTTCTTTGTTTTAAAAATGTTAAATTAATTTTGCTCAGGTACTTATAATATTAATAGCAGTTCCCGTTATTTTTTATATAGCATTAATAATTTACTGGGGTATCTACGTGCCGAAAAAACAGAATATAGCTAACAGCAGTAGCACAAAATTAGGTTTTGAAGAGAAGTTATGGCAAGCTGCCGATAAATTGCGGGGTCACTTAGATGCGGCTGAGTATAAGCACGTTGTCTTAGGGTTAATTTTCCTCAAATATATCTCTGATGCTTTTAACGAACTCTACGAGAAATTAGTAGAGGATGAATACGCAGATCCAGAAGAACGAGACAAATACAAAGCAGAAAATATATTTTATGTTCCTCAAGCTGCCAGATGGTCAAATTTTCAAACCAATGCTAAAAATATCAAGATTGGGGAATTAATTGATGCGGGGATGGATGCCATAGAGAAAGAAAATCCCTCTCTCAAAGGTGTATTACCGAAAGAATATGGTAAACCAGCCCTTGATAAACGGTTATTGGGAGAGTTAATAGATTTAATTGGTACTATTGGTTTAGGAGACGCAGAAAGTCGCTCTAAGGATATTTTAGGCAGGGTTTATGAGTATTTTTTAGGACAATTCGCCAGTGCAGAAAAGAAGAACGGGGGACAGTTTTACACCCCTCGTTGTGTGGTGCAATTGTTAGTAGAAATGTTAGAACCCTACAAAGGACGAGTTTATGATCCTTGTTGTGGTCCTGGGGGAATGTTTGTCCAGTCGGAGAAGTTTGTAGAATCTCACGGGGGCAAAGTTGGGGATATTTCCATTTATGGACAAGAATCTAATCCCACAACTTGGAAGCTGTGCAAAATGAATTTAGCTATCCGGGGAATTGAAGGGAATATTGGTTTACAAAATGCTGATACTTTCCGCAGTGATTTACACAAAGATTTAAGGGCAGATTATATATTAGCAAATCCTCCCTTTAATATGAGTGATTGGGGAGGAGAAGCATTACAAGAAGATGGACGGTGGATTTATGGCACACCCTCGGCTGGTAATGCCAATTATGCTTGGATTCAACATATAATTAGTCATTTATCACCTCATGGTTTTGCGGGTTTTGTATTAGCTAATGGTTCAATGAGTTCTAATCAATCTGCGGAAGGAGAGATTAGAAAGGCTTTAATTGAAGCTGATTTAGTTGATTGTATGGTGGCATTGCCTGGACAATTATTTTATAACACCCAAATTCCTGCTTGTTTATGGTTTTTGACTCGTTCTAAATCTGGGGGTAAGTTCCGTAACCGTCGAGGGGAGACTTTATTTATTGATGGGCGGAAATTGGGGGTTTTAATTGATAGGGTACATCGCGATTTAACACAGGAAGAAATCACCAGAATTGCCCAAACTTATTATAATTGGCGCGGTAGTGGTAAGGAAGAATATGTAGATGTTCCTGGTTTTTGTAAAAGTGCCAGTTTTGAGGAAATACAAGGATATGGTTATGTATTAACTCCAGGAAGGTATGTAGGGGCAGAAGAAATAGAAGATGATGATGAATCTTTTGATGAAAAGATGTTACATCTGACGGCGAAATTAGATCAACAATTTACCGAAAGTTCCAAATTAGAAGTAATGATTCGGGAGAATCTGCGGGGGTTGGGATATAATATTGAACGCGGATAAACGCGGATAAACGCAGATAAACGCAGATGAAGATCGGTCCTGACAGGAGGACAAGATAGCTAGAAGCTAGAGAGAGCAAGCTTCATAGCTCTTTGCCCTTTGATGTAATCCTTCAACCGATAGCGGCTAAATTGCATTAATTCTTCTATAGTTTTTTGGAACATTTGATGTACCCCA
>JBJTUF010000348.1:0-10531 GCA_046080565.1 Cuspidothrix sp.
TTGCTCGACTTGGTGGTTGGTCTGGCTATCGCTCTCAAAAACCTCCCGGAATTTCTACTTTAGTTTGTGGGCTACAGAGGTTTGAATCCTTCTTTCAGGGCTGGAAACTCTCTCTGGGTAAGGATGTGTGTACACCGTAGGCTCTTCGAGAGGGGGCTTGATCATCTCACCCTATATAATTAATATTAAGCTGCTATAGGACTCATATTTGATTTTTGAAAAACACTCGGTACACCTGAATCGTCTAGAATCCTTTTACCTTATGCCTTTTGCATCTTGGCTGCCTACGCAAATAATTTCAGGACTCAAATATTATTCCTATATAGTTTCTCTGTATTTGGCATCTAACCAACACCTAGGTAGTTTTTCCCCAGAAGGAAATATTAATTCTTCTTTTTTGTAAATGTCTGTTTCCTGTTCTTCTTGTCCTCCTTGATCTTGGGCGTGGACAATGTTACTATTGGGATCAAATAGTTCTTGAATATCAACTATTTTGACTAAATCTCGGCTATCTTTGATTTGTAAAAACATATTGATAATCCTCCATGATGTAAATGTGTAAAATTACCAAGAGGAAAAGAATCAAGGTTAAATTTCCCGTCGATATTTTTCTAAGATATCTACTAAGTTAACTTGACATTGCAAGGGTAATAAATCCATTAAGGAAAGTTCCTTTCTGCCGCCACCAATTTTGACTGATATAGATTCTAAAATGGCAATTACTTTATCTTCATTTATGTTATTGCCAGTAATTAAGGGATACAATTTTTCCGCGACAATATGATGTAATTTGGCATTAGATAGATACAGATGCCATTTAGCAATATCTATATAGATATTTTCGCCAATTTCTGCGGCTAGGTTTTCTAGTAGTTCTGATGTGTTAATTTTAGCCATTAAGATAACCTCCTAAAAAAAGCAATTATCCTAATAATAGCAAAATTCCTGCTGATGCCCTATTCCCCTTATCCCTTTCCCTGACATTATGACTAAATTAGCTATGGTTAATCTACTACCAGAGGTGAGAATATCTTAGTTTAATTTTCTAACTTGAGGTAGATTTTGGTGGTGTGGGGTCATACTTAGCGATCGCACTAATATAAATTAGATGCACTAATAATACTCCTACCCATCCTAATGTTAACCCAGGTAGCCATTCCCAGGTGGTATTTTTCAAAATGTGGAAAAACCACAACCCAGAATTGATAGTTGCAGAAACAGCCACATGAACGGCAAAATTCATGCGATCATCTAGTTTACGGAAATCTGGATCTTTGCGATCTGGTTTGCGAGGCCAACGAGGAGGCATAAATGTAAATGTTTGTGAAAGCAGTTAAAGCACCTTATACATTCTACGGTCTTTGGTGTTAACTGTCTCTAATAGGGGCAGAATTTTTAAATGATAATTCCCTCATCTGGGGCTACAGTGTACACACAAGTTGTATCTGTCTTTCTTTTGTAATTATTACTACTAATAAATCTTCTGAGTCGGTGACTCTTGAGACTTTAATAGGACTTAAGCATTTTAATGAAATGTAGAGGTTTGAGATTGCTTATTTAGGTCGCAATGACAGTATTTGAAGTAGGTTTTGCGTAAGTCCAGTTTAAAACAAGGCTAGTGCTTTGACAAAAATTTCTTCATCTTTTCTAGTTTGGAGAATTGATTTAACTAAATCAATAAATTCTTTATCGGAATCACTATCATTTTCCACAGTTTTACTAGCTGAATAAAAACTAACATCATCAATATTTAATTCATTAGTAATGCCAGTTTTAAAGACAGGTGTATTGGTACACCAAGATAATGATTTACCACGTAATGTAAATTGAAACCAAGTTATTTCATGATGATCATTCAATTCTAAAAACAAATCAAAATAAGCCTCTCCCCCTTGATACCAAATCCTGATTATACCTTCTTGTGAGGTTGGTTTTAGTAATTTTGGGGCAATTTCTCTCAATGATGCACCTAAAGATGCAATATCTTTTTTATTTAACATATAAATAGGTTGGCGTTAAAAATTGTCGTTATAGCAAGGCAAGAGGCAAGAGTGAAGAAGTTTTCAGTGCTTTACACAGTTTGGGTTTTTCACCTTGTTGTACTTAATTTAGGATTGATGTTGAGAAGAAGTTTAGGAACAGGGGAGAAAGTGTTTCCTACTAACAACAGTCAACAGTCAACCGTCAACAATTATCAATTTTTCCTGAATTTACATATAGAATTTGGGAAGATTTTAACCATTGAGCATCAAAAGCACTTAAATGAGTGGTAGTAATTAACGTTTGAAATCTGTCTTGAATAGCATCAAGTAATTGATTTTGGCGAGATGGATCTAGTTCAGCTAAGACATCATCTAATAATAATAAAGGAGGTTCATTGACAACTTCTTCAATTAATTGTAATTCTGCTAATTTTAAAGCTAAAACTAAAGTTCTTTGTTGACCTTGAGAACCATATTGACGGGCAGGAGTTTGATTAATAATTAATTCTACTTCATCACGGTGGGGTCCAACTAAAGTTATTCCTCGATGTAATTCTGCGATCGCTCGTTGTTGTAGTTTAGCAAAAAAAGCTGATTGTAATTCTTGAGTTGAGTTTTTTCCCCAGGGAACATTAGGCGCGTAGTTGATTTGTAGTGCTTCGGATGCTCCACTAATACTACTGTGCCATGTAGAAGCTATAGGAGCTAATCTTTGAATAGCTCTATCTCTTCTCATAATTACTCTTGTCCCGGCAGTAACTAATTGTGCATCCCAGATAGCTAATTCTGATTGTAGAGATTTTTCTGGTGTATTTACGTAACGTTTTAAAAAAGCATTACGTTGACGTAAAATCTGGTGATATTGGTGCAAGATATGAGCATAAACAGGTTCTAATTGAATTAACAGTGTATCTAGCCAGTTACGACGACCTTCTGGACTACCACGCACTAATTCTAAATCCAAACTAGAAAACTCCACCGCATTGAGAACACCGAGAAAGTCCATTTGTCTGGGGACTATTTGCCCATTAATAGCGACGGTGCGCCGCGCTTGACGACGAAGGGTGAGAGTTAAATCACTGTTGCTATGAATGCGATTTAAACTGGCATGAATTTGGGCTGTAGATTCACCATCCTTAATTAAATCACGATCGCGTGCCATGCGGTGCGATCGCAATGTTGCCAATAACTCCACCGCCTCCAATAAATTGGATTTTCCCTGAGCATTATTACCCACCAAAATCGTTTTTGCCGCATCAAACTCAACTCTTTGGTCTTGGTAATTACGAAATTGTCTCAGGTGCAAAGTTTGCAGATACATAGATTGGAGGCAGGGGAGCAGGGGTTAGAAGCGCACAGGAGCAGGGGAGTAGAGGCGCAGATGTTTCCTAATGTCAACGGTCAACCGTTAACAGTCAACCGTCAACCCATCAAACGTTCTTTTTACCCATGAAGCGGAAGAAAATCTTTTCCCCTTCAATCCAGACAAACATTAAAGCACTAAAGCCGATACAAATTCCCAACTCTGAAAGGTTGAGTGAATGAGTACCAAAGAAACTTTGGAGTGGTGGGACATAAATTAACATCAATTGCAAGATAGTGGTGACAACCACAGCAGCTAAGACAAAGATGTTAGAGAGAGGATTCATCTCAATGGTTAATTGATTATTAGAGCGAATAGCGATCGCATGACCCATTTGGGCCAAACATAGAGAAGTAAATACCATTGTCTTCCAAGTATCTGGATGTCCTTGATAACCAGGGGCATGAGAATGTTGGTAAGCCCATTGCATCAGAATAATTGTAATAATGGCGAAAATAATCCCAATGCGGATCATATAAGAACCCAAACCCCTAGCAAAAATACTTTCACGGGGGCTAAAGGGCGGACGCTGCATCACATCTGGTTCTGGTGGTTCTACCGCCAAAGCTAAAGCAGGTAAACCATCTGTCACCAAATTCATCCAGAGAATTTGTAAAGGACTTAAAGGCACACCTCCCAGTCCCAACAGTGGCGCGGCTGCTATCGTGAGAACCTCACCAATATTACTACCCAAGATATACTTAATAAAGCGGCGAATATTCGTATAAACAACTCTACCTTCTTTAGTCGCTGCAACTATGGTAGCAAAGTTGTCATCTAGAAGTACCATATCACTGGCTTCCTTACTCACATCTGTGCCTGTAATGCCCATGGCAATGCCTATATCAGCTTGTTTGAGGGCAGGAGCATCATTCACCCCATCGCCCGTCATCGCCACAAATCGCCCGCGACGTTGCAATGCTTGGACAATCCTTAATTTATGTTCAGGGGAGACTCTAGCGTAAATACTAACTAAATCTACCTGTTGTTCTAATTCTTGATCACTAAGGAGTTGTAGTTCCTTACCAGTTAGGACTCTATCACCAGCTTGAGCAATTCCCAAATCAACAGCGATTGCTTGAGCCGTTAATTGATGGTCGCCAGTAATCATCACCGGACGAATACCCGCTTGACGACATTCTTGCACCGCCGCCCTTACCTCTGGTCTGGGCGCATCTAGCATTCCCACCAATCCCAACCATACCAAATCCGTTTCCGATGTGTCTTCAGAACCATCTGGGGGAATTTCTGCTAAAGGTTTATAGGCAAAACCTAACACCCGTAAACCTTTACCCGCCATTTGGTCATTAGCTACCAAAATTTGGCGACGATGTTCCTCATTAATAGCAACAGCATGATTACCTAAATGAATCTTTGTACACCTTTCTAAAGTTAACTCCGGTGAACCCTTAGTAAACATCAGGTATGGTTCAGACTCCACAAAACCAGCAATAGCTGGATCAATAGCTGAAATAGAAGATTCTCCAGTTGCTACAGCTTCCACTTTGCAGATCACACTCATGCGTTTCCGTTCTGAAGAAAAGGGAAATTCCGCCACACGAGGTAATTTACTATTCCATTGGTCTTGTTCAATGCCACCTTTACCAGCTAAGGTGACTAAAGCCCCTTCCGTGGGGTCGCCTAAAATTGTCCATTCCCCTTGTTGTTGTTGCAATACCGCATCATTACAAACAGTACAGGAAACCAGCAAAGCCGAAATTTCTGGACATTCATCTAAACTGACTTTTCCACCATTTAATTCAAAATCACCACTGGGAGTATAACCTTCTCCTGTGACTCCAAAGGTAGAATTATTGGTGCATATAGACTGCACCACCATTTTATTTTGAGTGAGAGTTCCGGTTTTATCAGAACAAATGGTCGTAACAGAACCAAGAGTTTCGACGGCTGGGAGTTTACGAATTAAAGCCTGATGCTGTACCATGCGCTGAGTTCCCAAAGCCAGAGTAACAGTAATTACCGCCGGTAAACCTTCAGGAACTACCGCCACCGCCATACTTAAAGAAACTTCGACCAGTTCTTGTAAATTCTTCCAGCCTATTCCCTTCACTAAATCATGAATCACGCCACCACCCACAACGATGGCTACCAAAATTAAAGAACCACTGACCAGCACATTACCCAGTTGGGTCATTCTTTGTTGTAGGGGTGTAGGTTCATTCTCTACAGACTGCAACATGGCAGCAATTTTGCCTAGTTCCGTTCTCATGCCAGTATTAGTTACCAGCACCTTTCCTCGGCCTTGGAGAACTTCCGTTCCTTGAAAAACCGAGTTAATGCGATCGCCTATGGAGGTATCTTCTGGTAATGTAATTATGGCTTGTTTATTAACAGCTTCGGCCTCACCAGTCAGAGCAGACTCGCGCACCTGCAAATTAGACTGTTCTATTAAGCGACCATCTGCAGCTATTTGTACCCCTGCTTCAAGTAGCACCACATCCCCAGGTACTAACTCCTTAGCTTCTACTTCTGATAATTTACCGTTACGAATCACTCGTACCAAGGGAGAAGAAAGTTTTTTCAAAGCTGCTAGGGCTTGTTCAGCACGGCTTTCTTGCACATAACCCAAAATCCCATTCAGAATGACTATGGCCATAATGGCGATCGTATCTTTAAATGGGACTTCACCATCTTTTAAGGTCCCCGCAGACAAAGCCATCAAATCCAAAAAACCAGAAATGAAGGCCACTGCAATCAGCATCAATAACATGATATTAGTGAACTGATCTAGCAAAATTTGCCAAGGACTACGACCGCCATTATCTTCTAATTCATTGAGTCCATATTTCTGTGAACGCTGTTCTACTTCTTGGGCGGTTAGGCCGCTATTTGCGGCACTATCCAGCATTTCTAAGGCTTTATCAACCTCTAATGTATGCCAGAGGTTGGTAGTTTCAGGTAAGGAATGAGCAGACATTTTGTAGGTTACAAGGAATGGTTACAAAACTCGATCATAATTTAGTGATGTCCGAAAATGTGGAATTGGTCAGTTGACAGTTGACAGTTGACGGTTGCTACCCTGTTCCCTATTCCCTGTTCCAGGTTCCCTAAAGATGTTAAAAAGTAATGATTTATGACTATTATGCTTAATGATATGAGTTTTCCACCACCCAGTTTGACAGTGAGCCAGATGTTTGGGCAAAAAATAATCAGACCAATTACTGCGGCCACCTTGTACGGTATTGCTTTTGTCAAAGAGCGACTGATTGCTATTGATACCGTCAAAGGTCATCTTCTCGAAATTGACCCCTTGACCGATAATAGCAAAATCATTAATCCCCACCAAGTCCGCGAATTTAAAGATGTGACCGGTCTAGCTGTGTGGGAAGATTCTCTGTGGGTGACTCGTGACAATAGTGTTTATTTATGTAAACTAGCATCTTTAGGTTTAGAGCATTTTGTAACTTTACCTTATACTGCTGATGGTGTAGCGGTTTGGGAATCTACCGTTTATGTCAGTTGTCAAAGACTTGGTTATATTTTAATTTTTGATGCTAAAACCCGTAAAGAAATTACTAAATTTTATGCCCCTGGAGTGGGTATAGAAAACTTAGCAGTCAGTAAGGACACTCTTTGGGTATGCGATCGCACTGAACAAACAGTTTACTCTATGGATCGTGCTACCGGAGAAATCCGTTTCAGTGTTCTCACTCCTTTTGACTCTCCTACAGGTATCGCCGTTAACTCACAACATGACACAGGCAAAGATCATATCTATGTAGCTTATGCCAGCGAAGAACCCTATATTCGCGATAATCCCAACGCTGATCCATGCCATGAATTAACTTACCGCGATCGCACCTTCATTCATCCCCTATATTATCATTACGAACCAGATAAACGCTACGCCCTCTCCAACGGCTACCTCATAGAAATGTCCTATCTTGAGGAAATTTCCCCCCTCGATGAAGTTTATTTACCCAACATAGAATGGCGCATTGCCCTCCCCTCAGAAACCCCACGCCAAAAAGTCAAACAAGTAGAACCTATTGGTTTACCTTTCACAGAAGAAGTTATTGACGGACAAAAAGTAGCTGTATTTAAATTTGATGCCCTCACCCCTGGTGAACGCCATATTTTTGGCTGGAAAGCACTGGTAGAAGTCCGTGGTATTAAATACCGCATTACACCCAAAGATGTAGAAAATTTACCAGAACTATCATCAGAACTCAAAACCCGCTATCTAGTAGATGATGATGACTTAGCCATGGATACTGATATTGTCATCCGTGCCGCCCGTACAGCCGTTAATTCCGAAACCAACCTGTTACGGAAAATGTACAGTATCCGCAACTACGTATATGATCAATTATCCTACGGCATCAAACCTTATATTGATACTCCAGATATAGTTTTAGACCGTGGAATTGGTTCTTGTGGAGAATATGTAGGTGTATTGCTCGCACTATGTCGCCTCAATGGTATTCCTTGTCGCACCGTCGGTAGATATAAATGCCCAGTCTACGCCGAACATCAAGGAGTTCCCCTCCAACCTGATTTTAATCATGTCTGGCTAGAATTCTATATCCCCGGTTTTGGTTGGTTGCCCATGGAATCTAATCCTGATGACATTGGTGAAGGTGGCCCCTATCCCACACGGTTTTTTATGGGATTATGTTGGTATCATGTCGAGATTGGCAAAGGCGTATCCTTTGAAACCATCACCAGTAACGGCATCCGCTTAACTAAAGAAGATATTGCCCTTGGTGATTTAGCTATTAATCATATCCGATTTACAATTCTCAAAGAATTACCACCCTTTGAGAAATAAACAAATGGGCGCAAGATTCCCAAAACGAATAAGTAAACAGGCTTGAATAACTCAAAGTTTGTAGCGTAAGAATTTATTCCTACTTTGATGAATCAAGTCTTGAAATTACTTAGAGATTGCTCAAAAATTATTTTCTTCGGGGTAAGTCACAAGTGACAGGTCAGAGGTAACAGTTTTAGCCTGTACTCACGACTTTTTGACAATCACAAAGGCTGAAATCTTTTCCCTGCAAAGTTTTGAAATTAATTGAGCAAGCCTTACTTAACCTACTTAGGACTTACCCATTGATACTAAACGCTAAATATGTATCATCGCAATTGTGGAGGCGAAGAATTAGATCCGAAAATCAATGGTGTTAGTCATAGGTTATCGCCCGAATGCTTTGCGCCTAGTATTGATCATAAATTTCCTCTTCCCACATAAAGCCCACCTTCCGCAGCTTTAATTATTACTGCTGGTTAGTGATTACAATCACAACAGTTTCTTATTAAAAAATTTAAGCTTATGTCGTAAGAATTCATCTGTTCTTCATTATTAACACTCAGTATGGTTATATATATCATGGTAAAGTAGTGATATAAAGGATATCAACTTAATTGTAGCAATTAAAGCAAGATATCTGAAAATAACACTGGGTTTTTACCGATTAACAAAATACATAAATCGAAAAAACTACACTGATATGTGACTGTAGGTAAAAAAGTGAGAAAATATACAGGTGATGACTCAAAAAAAACAGTGGTACAAGGATATTCGGCGAAAATAATCGGCGGCAGATTGGACTTTGCATACAACTCTCATGATTGTTATCAGCAAGAACAGTTAATCTATCAGCATTTATTGCACTTGGTAGAAAAGGAATCTCCCCAACAAATGATTGATAGATTTCGAGCGCTGTTTATTGAAAGAGCTAATTATCCTGAGCCAGAAATATTGATAAGTTTAGACAAAATCACGGCATCTAAAACAGCACCAGAAGAATTTAAGTTTTTCCTCAATCGCTGTTGCCATATTCTCATCAACCGTTGGCACATGAAGCCCCAATTGCACTATGCAATTGCTGAATTAATTAATTTATTTGATTTTATTCCTAATAGTTATAGAGTTACTAATTTACGTTCCCGTGAAATGAATCGTCTACGGGACTTAGTTAAACATTTTATTAATAGTGATCAATATTTAATTTTAAGAAGATTTATCCAAGTAGTTAATCAGCCTCTGATATTACCACCAAGGCAAGAAAGCCAACCTTTAATGAATTTAATTCGTCGTTATCCTTATTTATATGAACATTGTTTAATTAGTGAAGATGCAACTTTTGAACAAAAAGAAACTGTCAGACATTTTCAGTTACAAGTGCAAAGAAAATTTGAAATTGATTTATCACAATATGTAACTTATAAATTGCGTCGAATTCAGATGTTACAAAATACTTCACCTGCTGAAGCTAATCGAATTTTACGCCCTGTGAATAATCCTACATTATTAAGTGACAGTGAACTGTATACCACCTTAAAACATTTTGTTGGTAAAGTAGAAAATGGTAATACATATTATGAATCAGCCCAAAAATTCATTCAATATGGTGGACAAGCGAGAAATTTCCGTGAATTTAAATATGATTTATATGAATATTTAGTATCTTCAGTAGATCAACAATACGGTAAAAAACAATTTAATCAAAAACTATATAAATACTTAGAAAATACTTTGCCTCAAGCTGATGAGCAAAAAATTAATGATATACTTTTAGTGAGAACTTGTAGTAGTTTATTAAACTTTTTAGTTGTTCAAAATCAATCCTCACCACAACATTTTGTATTCTTAGATTTAATTAGTAATCAAGGTACAGTTCCCACTATGGGATTATTATTAAAAATAGTTCTAATTTGTCGTAAAGTTAAACCATATTTAGAAAGAAAATTTGCAATTCTATTTAGTCATTATGAAACATCTGCCACTAGCACTGTTAGCTGGTTAGTAGGAACTTTAGAACAATTAAATATTGCTTTTAGTCTTAATTTTGGCAATATGGATTTATCCTTCTTTAAGAAATTTTGTTAAAAAACACACACGATTCTCAGGAAGTATCAATCTATAAATAGGGGTTACTGAATAAATGTGAAACTTAGAGACATCAAAGGTTTAAGGCTGTATAAAAGAAAGTATAGCTGTAGCCAGGGTAATTAGGACACTAGATAGAACAACGCTTTCCCCTCTGAATTCTGCCCTCTCCTTCCTGTCTCCTGTTATATCATCATGATTGTGTTAATATTTCGAGCGACTTGAGGCGATATCCTAAACCGTGCATGGTTTCAATAAAATCTTCCGGAGCCCCAACCGCTTTGAGCTTTTGGCGTATACTTCTCAAATGAACTTTAACAGTATGTTCAT
>JBJTUF010000349.1:0-15224 GCA_046080565.1 Cuspidothrix sp.
AAATAGTCCACCAATATCCGTTAATGTTCCTGTAGCACCTGTAATTTTAAAGATTATATCGTTGTAATCTGCGTCTGTATTTTGGTCTTTTCTAATATCTTCCCAACCAAAAGTTCCTGGTAGTAATTGTCCTATTTGTATGGCATTATTAGGATTAGCAGCCGAGATAGAAAATAGGGGACGTTGATTATTACCTGCATTGGGATTATCAAATATTTGTTGAACAGTTCCTTGGGGAACTAACATGAAAGCAATTTTATCTCCAGGATTAAAATTGAAGGCTTTTAAACCAGAATAATTTCCATCATTTCTATTACTTTCTCCTAGTTCTCCAGCAAATTTCGCACCTTCATTAATATCAATAATTACTGTATATCCTAAAACAGAATTACTTAAAGCCCGACGTGCTGCTTCTTTGATATAATCTACTGAACCTGGTGTTAAATTATCCATGTTCTGAAGACTAAAAATAGCCATTTCGTTATGGTAACTACCGGAGTCTGCTAAGAAGTCTATGGAGATTTTGCCGTTGTTATCAACTAGAAATACTCCTGGTGTATCTGCGTTTTCTACTGCAAATGTTTGACCTTCTAATGTTAAGGTACTATGATCATTTTCTGATTTTAATGCTGTTAATTCTGTGGTGGTTAATTGTTGATTTTGGACAAGATGGGCAAATATCGCTCCTTCGTCTCCAGGTGCATCAAGAATATTGATTTGATTATCTATGTAATGTCCTATTTCTTCTAATGAAACGTTGACTGCTTGACTAGAATTAGTTTGTTGTGGATTAAATAAATTTTCAGAAAGATAAATTGTATTATTACCAAATGCTCCATCAGCTTGTAACTGAGTTTGGGGGATAATTTGAATATTAGGAATTAATTGTCCCTGTGCTAAATTATCAATTATTGTATGTGCTAATTCAATATTACAACCATAGCCAAATGCTAATTGTATAGCAGCATCAAAATCAGGAGTATTAACAAAGTTTTTCAAGGCTGTTTGTGTGATTGGCAGAATTTCCTGATTAAGATATTGAGTGGGTGTAATTTGAGAAAATGAATCAGGAATTAGCTGGGGATTAAGTTGTTGAGAAGTATGATTTTGTAAGTTTTCTAAGGGATTGCTGAATAAATCTTTATAAGTAAATATTTGAGTGGTTGAAAGTGGTGAATTAGACTCATCATGAATGTTTGAACTATCCATAGATACTAAACTTTTGGTTATATATTACTCAGAGGTGTGTAAATCTGTTAGCAAATTACAATAGTTCTGTAATTTCTCTATTAGAATATATTCTGAAGAGTATGGTATAAACAAGATGTGATTTGCAAATATTTATATGGTTTTATGTTAAAAGTGTTACTAATTATACTATTTAGTTAAAATTTGTTAAGATTTGTGATATTTATAACATTGTTTCTTAAAATGTTAAATACAAGTATTTTTTTATACTAAATGTGTTAGCATTAAAAATTGTCATTGGAGTAAGGAAACAGGAAGAGAGTTTTGGGCGATTTTACTTTTGTTGACATACCTTGAAATTTTTTGGTTTACTTACCATAAGAGATATGTGTAAGCATTCAGCTAAAATTGATTTTTAGACTAAGTTTAAAGATTTTTTAATGGAGACTGATATGAAAATTAATTTGTGAGTTTTCCATTGAAAATGCTCATAAATTCCAGATGATAGCTGATTATTAATTACTGAGTGCTGAATACAAAATTTTCATTATTCCTATAGTGGTATACAGTTGAATGAGATACAAAGAGGACTTACACATTTTAAGGAAATGTAGGGGTTTGAGATTGCTTCCTTACGTCGCAATGACAGTATTTGAAGTAGGTTTTGCGTCAGTGCTGATAAAATTGGTATAAGTCCTAAATATAGGAATCCGGTTTGATTAGTGATAGCGAAGCGTGGCGTTAGCCATATTTTTTTATGTACGAAGTCAAAATGATTCGAGAATATAAAGGTGTACTGAGTTCCCTTAAAAAATCAAATAGAGTTCTATATATATAACTATACATACTTTGACAAAAATATCATAATGTTGCTTTTTTTGAAGATTTTTCTTTAGGTGTTATTGATAATGACAAGTTATGCTCATTATCTTTTAGATTCTGATGATGTAACAAAGATTTATAAATATTAACAATTAACAAAATAAATATATAATTTGACTTATTTTATATTATAAATATTAGCAAAAAAAAGTATAAAAAATCGAGGAATAAGGCATTGTAAAAAGAGGTAAATTTTAGGTTGCAATTAATTATCTAGGTAGTTATATTGCTGAAATTAACCTGCAAAAACATTTAAAAAATAGAAACTCTCATGCACATTCCAGATGGATTTGTTTCTGTTCCAGTAGCAGTGGCTACAAGTTTAGCTAGTGTGGCGGCTTTATCTGTAGCTGTGAAGCGATCGCAAACAGCATTTGGAGTACGTCGCGCTCCTATTCTCGGATTAACCACTGCCTTTATTTTTGCTGCACAAATGATTAATTTTCCCGTAGCAGGTGGCACAAGTGGCCACTTATTAGGAGGTGCTTTAGCGGCAATCATTTTAGGTAGTCCTTGGGCAGGAATGTTATGTATTGCTACTGTCTTAATTATTCAGGCTGTGCTATTTGCTGATGGTGGTATTACTGCGTTGGGGGCAAATATTTTAAATATGGGCGTAATTGGAGTGTGGGTGGCCTGGGGATTAACCCAAACCTTACAACGACTCTTGGGGGGTTATAAAGGGCGTTTACCCTTAGCTGGAGGAATAGCAGCAGGTGTGAGTGTAGTTGTAGCGGCGATCGCCTGTGCCATTGAACTAGCACTTTCTGGAACAGCACCAGCTAACCTAGTTTTACCCACCATGACAGGTGTACATATTTTAATTGGTGTGGGAGAAGGATTAATTACTGGCAGTGTGTTAACCTACCTAGCTAAAGCCCGTCCAGATTTGTTACCAGGAGAAGAAGAAAAAATCAGAGGTTGGTTAGTTCCCATTATTAGTATTTTACTGATTGCTGGGGTCTTATCTCTATTTGCTTCTGCCTGGCCCGATGGCTTAGAAAAAGTAGCTGAAAATCTAGGTTTTATTAATTTAGCGGAAGAAGTCAGAGTTCCAGTAGCAACACCCTTTGCTGACTATGAAATTCAAAGTATGGGTCAAATCGGTACAAGTATTGCCGGTTTAGTAGGTGCTACAGCGTGTTTTACTGTGGCCTTTGGGATTGCAAAAGTCATGAAACCGAAAAATGCTTAAAATCTCCTTGCCATTACGCTTGCAGTTATCCCTAATTATTGTCATGGGGACAGCTTTTCTCAAACATCATACCTGGTCTAATTTATGCGTATATGGAGCGATCGCTTGTATATGGGTAATTATATTACAAGTACCCATTCGCAAATTAAGCGGTTTATTAGGTTCAGAATTAATTTTTCTATCACTGATCGCCTTACCGTTGGGATGGGAACGAGCTAGTTTCCTACTTGTGCGTTCCTTAATTTGCTTAATTACCATGAACAGTTTTTTATTAACCTTACCTCCCCACAGTTTGGGTATTGCCCTCAAAAGCGTACCTTTACCACTACCATTAAAGGAAAACCTGATTTTAGCTGCCCAATATTTAGAAATATTACTCTCAGAAGTGACCCAAATGCAACGTAGCGCCCAATTACGTGGTTTAAATGGTGCAGCAGGATGGCTACGCTACGCCAGTGCTTCCATGATAGGATCTTTATATGTTCGTACTCTCGACAGAGCCGAAAGAGTTTATGCCGCTATGGTAGCCCGTGGATATGATGGAGAATTACCCATAGATTCCACCCTCAAACCAAAAGAACGCTTTACCCTATTAATAGCTGGGGTGATAGCTACTTGTTTCACCCTAAGTTCCTACTTTACTGTTATTTGAGTGGTGAATCTTGACATCTTTAACTTCTAATCCCCAAATTTCCCTTTCTAGACCACATACTGGTGTTGTTGAAGTTCAAAATCTCATCTATGCCTATTCACAACAACAGCCAGTATTAGATAATATTTCTTTTATCCTGAACACAGGCGATCGCGTCGCCCTCATGGGTGCTACCGGCTCAGGAAAAAGCACCCTTCTAGAAAACCTCATCGGCTTAAAACATCCCCAAAGCGGCAAAATCTGGATTAACAGTATCCCCCTATTACCCAACACCCTCCCACAAATACGCCAACAAATTGGTTTTAGTTTTCAAGATGCTAACGACCAATTATTTATGCCCACAATTTTGGAAGATATCACCTTTGGTCCCCTCAATTATGGAGTCTCCCCCATAGTCGCCAAAGAAAAGGCCTATCAACTCCTAGCCGACTTTGGACTAGCAGAATACGCCCATCGTTCCGCCCATGAACTTTCTGGAGGACAAAGACGTTTAGCCGCCTTAGCAGCCATTTTAGCCCTAGATCCAGCTATTCTTATCTTAGATGAACCCACAAACGGACTAGACCCAGCCTGGCGACGACATTTAGCTCATGTATTATTAAAATTGCCTGTTCAGGTAATGTTAATAGCTTCTCATGATTTACACTGGCTAGGAAAAGTTACCCAAAGGGCTTTAGTTCTCTCCACTGGTAAAATCCAGATAGATAGCGACATTCAACCACTGTTGCAAGATGGAAAAACCTTAGATAGATTAGGGTTGCCAGTAGATTGGTAGCAGGAGGGAGGAAGCACGAGGCAGTAGGAAAGAAAGTCTTATCCTCTATGATTTTTAAGTTTCAGTTCCTATCTCATGCAACTGCACATCTCTTTATGCTCCAATATTGGATTTGAAAACCTAAAAATTGAATGTTAAATTTTAAATTTTTAAATGTTGTTTACCCGTTATCCAGTTATTGCTCCTGTTAGTCTGAGCATCGCTTTATTAATTAATAGTTGTAGCGAAAGTAAAATTTCCCAATGTCAGCGATTAATTAAAGTCGTTAATCAAGGTACATCACTGATTGACACCAAAAAAGGTCAGGAAGTATCTACAAGTTTCCAACTATCCAAAGATTTGAAAAATGTCACCAAATCAATTCAGGAATTAAAATTACAAGATCCTACATTACAAAAATTTGAACCCCAATTTATCAAAGTATTTGATAACCTTAGTGTAGCCATCGCCAAAGCTGCAAATGCTCTAGAGGAAACTAAACAAGCAGAACCATCATCTAATGGCAGAATGAAAATTGCCAAAGCTAGAAAATCTATTGATTCTACACTCACAACAGCCGCAAAAACTGCTGGTAAACAATCAGATTCTTTAGGCTTAGAGTTAAATAAATATTGTAGCCAAGAATCAACTAAGAATTAAGGATTGATTGTCAACACAAGAGTAGGAGCAATCCCATCGTGGTTACCCTTACCTAATCAGATTCTTATTAATGGGATTTTGTAAAATAGAAGATGACTGATGTTTACAATTATCACAGTGTCCACAACGCCAGTTATTTGTAGGAGTTTCAAAACCAAAGGCATTTAGTAAAAACTGCCAACGACATTTTTTAGTCGTGAGATATTCACTCATTTGTTTAGCAGCTTTTAATTGGGTATTAGGTAGATTTCCCGAAGGTGAAACAATAGTATAATGAAAAGGATCAAGCCATTCTAATTGTCCATTGCTGTGTAAAAGAGAAAGTGCTATTCCACCAGTAGGAAACTTTTCCATTACCGTATTTACATCGCCTTGGGGTGGTAATTTTTTAGCTAGTTGTTGGGCTTTTTGTTGTTGTGTCCTGAACTGTTCCTCAAAAAAATGCTGTCTTTGTTTATCTTCAGAATCTAATAAACCAGTGGGTTCACTTATCAAAGTCAGCACATCCGCAGGTTTACCATCTCTACCTGCTCTCCCGATTTCTTGCACATATTCAGATAATAAATGGGGCGCATGAAAATGAACTACCCAGCGCACATCCGGTTTATTTATACCCATACCAAAAGCACAAGTACAAACCACAAAAGGAATTTTTCCCCCCAACCAACTAGCTTCCACATTACGCCGTTCTTGTGCATTTAAACCAGCATGATAACTAGCAGTATCATAGCCATTTTCTGTTAACCATTGGGCTAAATTTTCGCTATCTTTGCGGGTACGTACATAAATTAATCCAGCTTGATTGGGTCGTTTTTGAATAAACTTTAATAATTGTTGTTTTCTATCTTTAGGAGTCCAAGCAATTCGGACTGTGGGGTGTAAATTTTGGCGATAGGGATTAATGCGAAAAATTTGAGGTTGATCTAATTTTAAAACTGTAGAAATAATCTTTTGGGACAGAGGCTCGGCGGTGGCTGTAAAAGCGGCTATACTAATTTTTGTTCCCGGTGGTTTGGATTGGAGTAAGGCATCACGCACTGCTCCCAAACGCCGATAAGCAGGACGAAAAGTATCCCCCCATTGTACTAAACAATGTGCCTCATCTAGAATCAAACCATTAATTTGTAGTTGGGGATGAGATAGCTTTTTCCATACAGTGGGACTGAGTAAAGTTTCCGGTGATAAATATAATAATCTTAATTGATGTTTATCTAAAGCTTGTAAAGTTGCCTGGCGTTGAAATGCAGGTAATTCACTATGTAAAAGTGCTGCTTTTTGTTTACGTTGACGTAATTCCTCAACTTGGTTTTCCATTAGTGCTACTAAAGGAGAAATAACTAAAGTTAATCCCGTTTGTAACAGTGCAGGAAGTTGAAAGCAAATAGATTTACCCGCACCTGTGGGCATAATAATTAAGGCATCTTCTTGAGAAATTAAACAATTAACAATTTCCTTTTGGGGGGGGCGAAAATCCTCATATCCCCAGATTTTTTTTAATGCTGCGCGAACATCATGCCAAGATTGTGTAATTGGAAGATTCATTTTTTTACCACGGAAGTGCAAAAAACGCAGAGAATATATAAATAACAGAAGTTAGGATTTATGAGTAAAACCTCATTCTAATAAGAGTTTCATGATCATTAATATCCTAACTATCTTTACCTGTACTATAATTTACATCTATATTTTATACCAATCAGGAAAATCTTGGGATAACTTAGGTAGGTGTAATTCATCAATTACCCCTACATTCTTTCTATTTTGTCTATTACCCCTTGCCTGTTCTCTAACAATTACCAATCAATTCTTGATCATTCCATTCCAAGGTATCGCCGATTTTGTCACCGTTATGGTAAGCGGCCAGTAATACCTCGCAGGTTTTACCATAGGATATTGCTCCATTAGTATCAAGGGCGATCGCTCCAAAATCCCGATTATTCTTTTTCGCTTCCTTAAATGAGCGCTGCATTGCTTCTGATAGAGAGACTCCATCAGTCACACGTACCACAACCTTAGCAGCTAAACATTCATCAATAATATCTTCCCCAATACCTGTACAACTCACGGCTGCGTAATTATTGGCATAATTACCTGCTGGCATAGCTGAATCGCTAACTCGGCCAATTCTTTCAAAGCCTTTACCGCCGGTGGAAGTACCAACAGCTAATTTACCATAGCTATCTAAAACGACTACACCAATAGTTCCTCGACCGGCATTTTCTGCCATTTCTGGTTCTGCTACTACCCCAGCCATGCTTCTTTGAAAGTTATCCTGGCGTTCTAGCATCCACTCTTTTAAACGCAAATCAGTTAAAGCATTATAGCTAGGAATTTGTAACTCCCTGGCCAACTCAGCCGCACCATAATCAGACAAAACCCGATCATCAGAGTTTTGTAAAAATAACGCCATTTCAATGGGGTTTTTCACCCTTGATACATTAATTACACCACTAAAGCGTCCAGTTGTCCCATCCATAATCGAAGCACTCATACGAATTTGTCCATCGGATTGGAGTACAGAACCAGTACCAGCATTAAAGCGCGGTTCATCTTCTAACATTTGACAACCCCGAACTACGGCTTCTGTAGCATTTGCTCCTGTCAGTAAAAGCTCATAAATTTCAGCAACAATTTTAGACAGGGAGTTACGTACTGCGACTAATCCTCCTTTCCCTTGAAGAGAACTACCAGCGCCACCATGAATAATTAATTTAGGTTGTATTTGTAAAGTCATTTATTTTGTTAATTGTCAGTTGTCAGTTGTTGGTTGTTGGTTTTTTCTAGGGTTCATTTTTGGCGTTAGAACGACGACGACGGCAACGTTCTGAGCAATATTTGACTTCATCCCAGCAGTCTTGCCATTTTTTGCGCCACGTAAATGGACGTTGACAGACTACACAAATTTTTTCAGGTAAATCAGATTTTGATCGAACACGCCCCATAAGTTGTTAAACCTTTAATTTTAGACGTTCAGGGAAGGCAGGGGAGCAGGGGAGCAGAGGTGCAGGGGAGAAATTTTAGATTTTAGATTTTAGATTTTAGATTGGGGTTGACAAAAACAATCCAAAATCCAAAATCCAAAATCCAAAATAAAAAACTCCTGCCTCTTGCCTCTTGCCTCTTGCCTGTTCCCTGTTCCCTGTTCCCTCGTATTACCAATTACCCCCCGTTAAATGTGAAGTGCTGCCTAAAGTGTTACCTTCAGAATTGTGAATTCCTAGAGGTAATAATAAACGACTCACGACTCTTTTATCTGGTAATTGATATATCTGTAATTGACCACCTAATTGTTGCATCATCTTTTTACAAATCAATAGATGTAAACCTGGTGGTTCATTGACAGTAGTGGCAGAAAGTATGTTTGGAGATGGAGATTGATTGAGTTCTGCTAATAATTGTGGGTCAATAATGCCATTGTCTGTGATGGAAATTTCTAGATGTTGATGATCTAAGGGACGACACCAAATATCAACTCTATCACCTATTGGCGATCGCTGACAGGCTGCAATTAACAACTCATTAAAAACTAATTCAATTTTAATAATATCGCCAGTTGTAGATAATGTACCCCCAGAACCAATTACTGTTGATCCTGGGAGTGGAGGCATTGGTGAAGAAGATAATTCTCTCTCACCTGATTGTGCTACACCATGTATACCTATCCATAATTGTTGCTGTTTAGCAAAATTATCAACTCTTTCCACGGCTCGTTTCAATAAGCTAGGAATTGTCATAGTTTCTACACTGGTATGCAAATCCCACTTTTCTTGTTTAATCATATTTGTCATAGAACCAGTGATGTAATCTAATTGTCGTAATAGGAGTTTATATCGTGTTTGTGTAAGTTCATTGCTAGGTATACCTAAATCACGAATTTGTCCTAGTATAAGTTTGGACATTCTATGAATTTCTTCTAAGCGACGATGTTTGTACCAATTAAGTTGGCTTAATTTTTCAGTATTAGATTCTAGGTTTTGAATTATTTGCTGTTGACCCTCCCACCATGCCAATTGATAAACTAAAGTGATAACAGCATTGAGACTAAGTTCTGACCAATGAGCGTCTTCGTGATCTGCTACAACTACAATACTTGTCGGTTGATCATCTTCACCTCTACGCAATGCCATCACTAAAACTTTGCTTGTGTCTGGAATAATTAACCATTGTCTAGTGTCTGGTGGTAAATCGTAAGCTTTAAGAATTAAGTAACTATGATGAGCTAATGCTAATTCAGCCAAAACATCCTGTTCCCAAGAGATCAAACTATCTTCTGCAACATAAAATACATGATTAGAGATTCCAGGAATAATTTTCGCCCAGTTGTCTTGAGGATTAGAGATAAGAAGAATTGCTAGGGGACATTCTAGGACAGATGCTATTTGTGTGAGAGCCGATATTTCTGTTGTGTATGTACTGTATTTAGTTTGGTTGAGGGTGTGAAAATATTCTTTAAAACCTTGAGAAATTTTCTGTTGATTTTTTGCAATATTTCTCAATTGCCAATGATGAATCACAACCCCAATATTTTGACTAAATCCCCAGAGTAATTCTTTTTCTAATGTTTTCCAAGAGCGGTTAGTCTCATGGGTAATTAACAAGATTAAGTCCGGTATGCGACCTTGAGCGCAGTTGCAGATTAACATTGACCGTACACCATTATCTAATAATTGTCTGCGCCAATTCAAGAAGCGCAAATCGCTATCAAAATTTTCAATTTCTAAGGCTTGCTTAGAATTTTGCAAAAGCTGAATGTCAATTTCTGATAGTTCTCGTAGATCAAATGTCCACAGACGGCGATTAGTCCGCATATTTTGAAAAATAATCTGATAACTATTCGTGTCAGGATTGTATTCTAATAATAAAAACCTGGTAGCAATGAGCCGTTCTAAAATTCTGCCCGCACAGATATGTAGGGATGAATCTAGATCATCTTCTTTGTAAATTCCTTGGGCTACTTGATTAATTAATTGTGTATCTTGTTGGACTTGTCTAATTGTGCTTTCCAGAACTTCATTGGGCGCAACTAATGAGATTAATCCTGCTGCTCCTTGCACAAATTGTTTTTCTGCTTCGATCCAATTTCGCGGTTCATGACTTTCTACAGATAGAAATCCTAGTAAATCTTTTTGCCAAATAATAGGGGCAGCCAAGAGGGATTTAACTCCTAATCGTTGTAAAAGTTTACTTTTAACATTTGTTTTTAGTGAACTCCCAGTCTCACTAATCCAAACTACTTGATTAACAGCTAGAGCATAGTAAACATCATTCAATTCTTGGACGGTTATACCTATGGACGTAGATTTTTGAATATCTAAATTTCCCATGCTGATGAGATTATTACTCATCCGACACCAAAAGTAGTTTCCTTCTCTTTCTAACCAGTAAATATTAGTGCGACTGGGGATAACAAATTGATGGGTAGCATCTACTACTGTTGCTAATTTTTTGTTAAGCTCATTTACAGAGCGGAGGTTTTCTAATAGTTGTAATAATGGCTCAGTCGGCGTTGGTTCTGCTTTATATTTTTCATTTTCCTTGGTGTTTTTATATAGCAAAACTCCCAGTTCACCAACTACAATTAACAATTTTGCTCTAGCATCTCCACTCAACAAGTAGCCCCAGCGTTGCGAACCCAATAATACTAGGACTAAACAGTTTTCTTGATACCGAATTGGTAGAAGAATAGTTCCTTGAATATTATATTTATGTGCTACTTCTTGCCATTCAAAGGCGCGGGTTTCTCCTTTTAAGTTGGCTATACCTAAAGGGCATAACTGGGTGACAACTCTCTCTAAAAAATTCCCAGGTTTGACCACTATGGATCTTTTTAAATAATTTGTTTCTCCATTAGGTGTTAATCCACCTTTGCCGTATAAAGTCTTATTATTTGGATCGTAGAGAGCAATCCATATAAATGGGTAATCAAAGCATTCTTTCAGGTAAGCAAGTGTAGTTTTGATTAACGCATCAACACTATCATCTTCTCTTAAATTCTGTAGAAGTTGACCTAAATGAACGATTTGTTGTGCGCCTAGTCCACTTTTTGGCGGCTGGTCATTTTGATTATCGGTTGACATAGGTTGTAGTAATATATTTTATGAGGATACCTGGCAGAACCTTGTGAATGGATTTTGTCCTTGGTATTTGTTATTGTTAATAATTGGTAGATGTTACCCTAAATTGGATATCTATAAAGCATTACTTACTGATTTTTTATTTACTCTGGTAAAAACCGAACCAGAGTGGTTACACAAACAAAGTATTCATAGCCTAAACTGGCTGGTAAAAACCAGCTATTACCCTTTAACTAAATGGTTAAACAATCTAATCCAAAATTACCTATCTGTTAATGATCCGCGCTTAGAACAAACTTTATGGGGATTAAAATTTCCAAATCCTTTAGGTTTGGCGGCTGGATTTGATAAAGATGGTGTTGGTGCTAGTATTTGGCATAATTTTGGTTTTGGCTTTGCTGAATTGGGTACGGTTACTTATCACCCACAACCAGGAAATCCTCCTCCTCGTCTATTTCGTTTGCCTCTAGATCAAGCTGCACTTAACAGGATGGGTTTTAATAATGCTGGTGCAGTGGCTATGTCCGCAAGATTAATAAATGTAAAGCAGCATTTAACCTACCCAATACCGATACCTATAGGAATAAATTTAGGTAAATCTAAGATAACATCCTTAGAACTAGCAGCGCAGGATTATTTACAGAGTTTTCGACTACTGAGAGATTTAGGTGATTATTTTGTAGTTAATGTTTCTTCTCCCAATACGCCAGGATTACGATCGCTCCAGGATGGAGTTATGCTCAGTCAAATTCTGGATGTACTACAAGATGAAAACCAGGCAAATAAACCAATATTTGTGAAAATTGCCCCCGATTTAGAATGGGAGGCAATATCAGATATTATGGCGATCGCTCAAAGTTACAAACTCGCTGGTTTAATTGCCACTAACACTACCATTAGCCGAGAAGGTTTGCAAACCCAGATTATTGAAAAAACTGGTAAATCGCCCCAAGAGGAAGCTGGAGGTATTAGCGGTAGACCAGTACGCGATCGCTCTACAGAAGTAATCCGTTTTATCCACCAACAAAGCCAAGGGCAAATCCCCATCATCGGTGTAGGCGGCATCTTTACAGCCCAGGATGCTTGGGAAAAAATCACCGCCGGAGCTTGTCTAACTCAAACCTATACCGGTTGGATTTATGAAGGTCCAATGATGGTTAGCCGCATTCTGAGAGGTTTATTAACCAAACTCGAAGAAAACGGCTTAAATTCCATCAGTGAAGCAGTGGGAATAGAGAATAGGTGACAGTAGGGGCAAACCCCCCGTAGTTGCCCGTACAACCGTCTGTCAACCGTCAACCGTTAAATTTCATCCACAGGGAAAAACTCTTTAGACTTACGAGAATAAGACCAGGCAATACCATCAGGATCACGACTACGACTCCACTCAGAAAAATCTGGGTCATTGCGTCGTTTGTAAATAGTGCTGGAATAGACACCCAAGCGTTTAGCTAGTTCAGATTGGATTAAAGAGCCAAAAACTAACTGTTCTGATAGGGGTTTTTGTACTGTCTCTGGGATAGCTTCGGGTAAAGATTCAGGTTTAGACTCAAGTTGTATTTCTTCTTCCTCTTCCTGTTCCACCTTTACTTCCTCCTGGGGAAGTGGTGGGGGTGGTGCTAAGAGCGATCGCGCTTCCTTAGTCACAGGACGAGGAGGAAGTTTTTCTATTGGCTCACTATCATCAAAAATGTCACCCAGAATACTCGCAGTTATAAAGTAATAGGATGGATTTTCACTTTCTGCATCTAATACACTAGCGCCAAATTCCTTACCCTTTCCTTCTAAGTAGCGTTTTGCCACATTTCCAGAAAAATTTCCTTTACTCGCTAGATCAACTGCTGTAATTTTCCCCTGATTTTCCCGAATTAATTGATAAAAAAGCGGGTTAACTTGGTTACACCACTTTTCCCATCTATATTGTTGCCAAAGATTCAAAATCATTAGCAGCAATAGAATTACGAGTAAAACTTTCCAGGTATTGACCAGAAAAACAATCAAAAACGATATCGGCAAAATTAAAACGAGAAAAGCTTTCCCGTAATTTTCTATGGTTTTTTCACTCATGCTGATTTTTGCCAAGTGAATTTTTACAAAATAATATTTCTATCTTGGCAAAAATTTGTACTTTTGTTTGTATTTTTTGGCAAAAATGCCGGCAAAAATTTAAGAGGGAACAGGCAATAGGCAATAGGCAATAGGAAAAAGAATAATGATTTCCCCCCTGCTCCTCTGCTCCCCTGCTCCTCTGCTCCCCTGCTTGGGGCAACCACGGGGGGATTGCCCCTACTGCTCCCCTACCTCTGAAAAAAAATTTTTTCCTGATCCTCTTGACAACCAGAAATATACATACTACATTAATACTACAAGCGACATTCCCAAAGGAGTTAGCTTTTACCGTAGCGGATAGCTCAAGTGATAGAGCGCCCCCCTTGCCTTTTTAGGCCGATCTATCGAGGGTTATCGTATATAACTTAAACCCTTGGTTAAAATCCCGGAAATGCAGACTAAACTTCTGCTCCGCTACACCCAAAACAATTTTGGATTTAAAATTATGATTTCTCAAGTCTAACTTTTGACTTTTTTATGTGGTGGGTAGCCAAGTGGTTTAAGGCGCTTAACATCCTTTTTCATACCTTGTCTGCAAAGGCCGACGAATGAGGATTATCGTTTAAAGAACGAGCATTCGCAGGTTCAAATCCTGCTCCACCACCCAAAACAATTTTAGATTTTGGATTTGTAATTATGATTTCTAAACTCTAACTTTTGACTTATTACGTGCGGGGATAGCTCAGGTGGTAGAGCAGTGAACGGGGTAAAACCCATATTCCTTGGTAAACAACTTGCCTGAAAAGGCCGACTAATTGAGGATTATCGTTAATTCATCGGTCGCAGGTTCAAGTCCTGCTTCCCGCGCCAAACAATTTTAGATTTTGGTTTACTGATCATGCTTTCTAAACTCTAACTTTTGACTTTTTATGTAGTGGGTGGCGAAACTGGTAAACGCACTAGAGTAAATCCTTGATTTACTTTACTTGCCTAAACAGGCCGATTAATTGAGGGCTAGTAACTGAATCAAAATATATATCTAAATCTACTCATATCTACTCAATAAGTATGCTATACTTCAGATATGAGTAAACGTCATGCTTGGAACTGGGGATTATCATTAACTAAACAAATATTAGAACACAACCAAAATAATCCTCAAGAAAAAATCAAATTTCCCACAGGAATAGATTTACATAAATGGTTAGTAGCATTAGTCAAACCTGAAAATCAATGGTATTATGAATGTTCCAAATCAGCACCACAAGAAGCATTAAGAAATTTAAGAAAATCTTGGGATAGATGTTTTCAAAAAATCTCAGGAGTCCCCAGATTTAAAAAGAAAGGAAAACATGACAGTTTTAGCTTAGAAGGAACAGTAAAAATAGTAGGTAATAATAAAATCCAAGTTCCCAAACTAGGAATATTAAAGACCTATGAAAGACTACCACAAGTTATACCTAAGTCTGTCACTATCAGTCGCCAAGCCGATAGATGGTTGATTAGTTTTAGGATAGAAGTAGAACCAAAAACATCAAGTTTAGATAGTGCTGTTGGTGTAGATTTAGGAGTAAAAAACCTAGCGACATTATCAACAGGTGAAGTGATTATAGGTGCTAAATCTTATAAAAAGTATGAATATAAATTAAGGAGATTACAATGGTTAAACAGACATAAATTGATGGGTTCAAGTAATTGGAAAAAAGCTCAAATACAGATTGCTAGGTTACATAGAAAGATAGCTATTAGACCTGTCCGAAAATTAAAAAG